>JBDTDX010000060.1:0-12384 GCA_039922815.1 Granulicella sp. | reverse complement strand
GATAGAGGCAGTTGGTGATCGCTTCGAGGGGATTGTTGATCTCGTGCGCGATGGATGCTGCGAGGCGACCGGCAACGGCAAGCTTTTCCGTCTGTCGAAGCATCTCCTCGCTCTTTTTCTGATGCGTCAGGTCGGCGAGAAAGGATGCGAATTGTTGATCTGCAGGATCTGCCTCGGGGTTCAATAGTGCGACGCCGATCAGGACGTCGATGCATTGCCCCGCAGTACTGATGCAGGCCGCTTCGAACGGCTGAATTGCGACGGCGTGCCCGGTTAGCGAACCGTAGGTTTCACTAAGAACCGGGCAGATGGAGTCGAGGGTGATGGTGCCTGAGGGGATGTCTCCGGGGGTGTAACCAAGCAGCCGCTCAGCCGCGCTATTGGCGTAGATAATGCGACCCGAGGCGGTGCTGATGAGAAGGCTGAGGGGCATCGCTTCGACCAGGCGGTGGAAACGACTCTCGCTGGCACGCAGCGCCAGTTCCGCGGCGACACGGCGACGCCGCGCCGTTGCTTCTTTCAGTTCGCGCTCGAGCGCGGGTATCAGACGAGTCAGATTTTGTTTACTGATGTAGTCCTGTGCTCCGGCGCGCATCGATTCCACTGCAGTCTCTTCCGAGACCGCACCCGACATCATGATGAATGGGATGTCAACACCGGATGTCCTGAGCAGGTGAAGGGCGGCTGGACCGCTGAACTTCGGCAGGTTGTAGTCGGCCAGAACGACGTCTGGAGTGGAGGATTGTTGCAGGGCAAAGAGCATCTCCTCCGCCGTTTCGACCCGGGTAGTCTCAGGAGCAAAACCATTGCGGCGCAGATGCCGCTCCAGCAGGAGCGCATCGTCGGGACTATCCTCGACGAGAAGGACTTTGAGATTTCTCTGCTCTAACTCTGCGGGGGGCATTCGTTCAACACCAGCCAATACATGCCAAGCTGCCGTGTTGCCTCCGCGAAATCGCTGAAATTTACCGGTTTGCGGATGTAGCTATTCACGCCAATCTGATAGCTGCGCACAAGGTCGCGTTCTTCATCCGAAGACGTGAGAATGACCACCGGAAGCATGCGGGTGCGATCATTTTCACGGATGCGGCGAAGAACCTCAAGACCATCGATCTTCGGGAGCTTGAGATCGAGCAGGATAACCTGGGGTTGAAGCGCCTCCTCCCCGAAGAGCAGATTGATCGCCTCCTCCCCGTCATGGGCCACGCGAACCTCATTGGCAATGTTCGATTTTTGCAGGGCACGGATTGTCAGCAACTCGTGATCGGGATCGTCTTCGACCAGCAAAATAAGTTTCAGACTATTTGTCATGCGAGTAATCCTAACGTAAACCAAAAAGTCGCGCCATGATCGATCACACTGTCGGCCCAGATCGCTCCGTGGTGACGGCGGACTACGCGTGCGACGGTTGCGAGCCCGATGCCGGAGCCCTTGAAATCCTTATCGCCATGCAGGCGGTTAAACGCGTTGAACAGCTTCTCCGCATAGTGCATATCGAAGCCTGCCCCATTATCGCGAACGAACCATCCCTTCTTTTCCTCATCCCAGCCAAATTCGATGATTGCGTTCGGAACCTTCGCTGAAAACTTGACGGCGTTTCCAAGCAGATTCTCGAGCGCTACCTGAAGCAATCCCGGGTCAGCGTTTGCGGTAAGACCTTCTTCAATATGGAAGGTGATTGCTCGCTCTCGATTCTGTTCCTGAAGTTCGGCAGCAATGACGGAAGCCATTGCGCTAAGATCGACCTCCTCGCGCGTGATGGCTGCTCGCGTAATGCGCGAGAGTTGGAGGAGCGCGTCGATGAGTTCTCCCATGCGCTGAACGGCGCCACGCACACGCCGGATATAGTCTTTTCCCGCGGCATCGACCGCAGCGGCGTAGTCTTCTTCGAGAGCAAGGCTGAACCCATCAATCGTACGCAGCGGAGCTCGAAGGTCGTGTGAGACGGAATAGCTGAAGGCCTCAAGTTCCCTGTTGGTGGTTTCCAATTCGGCAGTGCGAAGGCGGACGCGCTCTTCGAGCGTAACGTTGAGTGCCTGGATCTCGGCAGCCTTGGCTTCAATTTCAGCCTGCGACACGGCGAGTCGCTCGGCCGTCTCTTCCGAGACAAGTCTCAAATCGCGTTCCCGTACAAAATAGCGAAACATGAGGACGATTAGTAAGAAATCAATGAAGCTGGCCACGGCGAGCGTGATCTTGGTGCTGTTGGCGCTTGATTTGGCCTTGGCAACCCGGATGGCGAGCTGCCGCTGTTCCTCTCGATCCATGTCATCCGCGATAGAGCGCAGATGCATCATCTGAATTTTTCCGGTGCCTGTCACGATAAGGGCATGGAGACCATCGGAGTGGCCACTTCGGCGCAGGTTGATCCCCTGCTGCAGAAGCGAGATCCGTTCCTGAGTAACGGAACGCATCTCCACAATACGACGCTGTTGATCGGGACTGTCTGAGGTCAGGAACTTCAATCGATCGATTTGCCGCGGCAGCGACTGAAGAGCCTGAAAGTACGGAGACAAATAATCCTGATCTCCGGTGATGAGATAGCCGCGACTGCCCGTTTCAGCGTCCTTCGCCGAGCCCATGATGATCTCGACCTGGTTGATGACCTGCCAGGTGTGCTGCACCAAGTTTTCTTCGTTGAGCAGAACCGTGAGCGATCGAAAGGCCGTCCACGCATTGAGCGAGACAATGATGACTGCGGCAGCGAGGAGCGCCGGAACAAGAATCCGATTGACCTGAGGCTTCATACTCTCCCGCGTTCCTTTCTATTCTAAGCCGGAGCTTGCGATCAGGAACAGCGACGAGGACTTCTGGGCATATCTTGCTTTGGTCGATCCTTGTTGCACGGGAGAAGATTGGAGATGACTAGAACTCGTAACGTGCGGCGAATTGAACCTGACGCGCATCATGCGCCGAACGGATGAGTCCGAACTCCGGGTTGATGTGAACACCATCGCTCGACAGTTCGCTGATCGGGTTGTAGTAATTGGCCCGATTGAGGATGTTGTACCCCTCTCCACGCAGGACAATCGACTGCGAGCCGCGGAGATGGATCGACCGCTGCAGGGCAAGATCCTGACTGATATACGTGGGTCCGGTGAATGCGTTGCGTCCGCTGGTACCGACGCAGGCAGCCGGGGACGAGGTCGAGTTATAGAGTGTTGGTTGGGCGTAGAGGCTGGGGCAGCCTGGCCCGGTCGAACCGACGGCGACGAGGTTACTACGGCTGACGCCGGTGAAGTATCCGGTGGCCTTGCCGGTGGTACGGATCGGTGTCGTTTGTGAAATATTGATGCGCTGCGTCACCTGTCCATAGGCAGGCCCGGAGAAGATCGAGAAGGGCTGACCGCTTTGCACGGTAAGAATTCCTGACAGGACAAAGCCCTTGACCACCCGGTTGCGGAAGGTTGGTGCGTAGACGAAGTCCATGACGCCTCGGCTCTGCACGTCGAAGTCGGAGCGGCCGCGATCTCCCCCGGCGCCCAGCGTGGAGAAGCTGAGCGGGTTCTGGGGGAGATTGTAGTGGCTTACATTGATCGAACGGCTCCCGGTGGTGGTAAGCGCGGAGGAGACGGCATCGAACGACGGAATGTTGGCGACGCCAAAGAGATCTCGTGCGAGATTCGAGCTTGTGTTCGCAAGATCCTTGCTGCGCTGCTGGGCTCCCGGAGGACTGAGGGAGTTTGCACCAAGTGCGAAGGCGATGGGATTTCCCTGACCGTAAAGCTGTCGACCGAAGATCTGAGACCAGAGAGCATCGGTGGATTGCGGAAATTCGCTGCCGGCGATATCGTCCAGCGATTTGGCGAAGGTGAAGGCGGCGTGCAGCGTAAGGCCGTGCCATTGTTCACTGCGAAAGCGCACTACCGCCGAGTGATAGCTCGAAGAGCCGATATTGGACTCGGTGAATACCGGGAAGAAGGTGTTGTTATTGCAGAGACCGCCAGGGTTCCCGGCAGTGCCGCCCCCCTGTGTGCAATAAAACTCGTTGGCAAAGTTGCTGTCGTAAATGAGAGGCAACTTGCGATTGAGTGAACCTACATAGGCAAGTTCACCGGTCCACGAAGACCCGAACTGGTGCTGATAGCTGGCGGTGTACTGAATGCTGTATGGAGTATCGAGCTTCTTGATATCTCTCTCATAAAGGATGTTTGCGCCGCTCGCGGCCTGGTTGTTCTGGAAGGTGGCTGCATCTGATCCGGTGAGCGACTGAAAGTTCAACGTGTGTAGACCAAAGCCGCATTGCGTCTGGAACGCCCCGCAGGCTGCGGAATAAAAGTTCTGCCCATAGATTGCGCTGGGATTGGTCACGTTGTAGGGGCTGGGGCGGTTGTGAAGCAGCGTCTGGTTGTAGGTCGCGGGAAGATGGTCATAGTAGAGCCCGCCCGAGGCGCGCAGTACATTGTGAAATTTACTGTCGGGGGAATAGGAGACGCCGAAGTGCCCCATCACATTTTTCTTGTCTACGGGGAGAGAAAAAGTGCCTCCCGTGGCGCAGTTCCAACCGCTCGAATAGGAGACGCGACGGCTGCCATATAAGGAATCCAGAGAGGTCGTGCTGCCTGCGCCGCATTGGTAGTTGAAGGCATCGTAGGTTCCGGCGCTTCCCTGCTTTACCAAGCCCTGATCGGCGGCGTTGAAGTTCCAGAGCCGTCCTGCGGTATCGAGTGGTTGGCCAAAGTATTCGTAGCGTGCGCCGACGCTGAAGGTCAGACGCGGCGTGGGCTTGAATTTGTGCTCGGCGAAGACTCCGAAGGAGGTGCTGCGGAGATCGCCGGTATAACCGATCGGCTGGCGAAGTTCGTAGTCGAAGGAGGGGTGCTGGAACGCAATGCCTGCGCCACAGGAGATGCAGGTTTCGCTGTCGCTGGTAAATTCGCCAATGTTGTTGGAGACGACGAGGCCTCGCGCCAGGCCTCCTTCATAACTGTAGTTCTGCTGGTAGCGATAGTCGCCGCCGAGCATCAGATCGTTGTGGCTCCCCATGTGCAGATCGAGGATGTCTGAGAAGAGAGCTTCGGTATCCCGGTGAATCGAAGGTGCCGAAAGCGGAGCACCAATGCGTGCGAGCGGAAATTGACCATCCAGCGAGGGGGTGATCGGCGAGGGAGAGTGGCTGGAGGGGTTAGCGCAGGTAACGCTTCCATTCGGGCAGGCGTTCCAGAACGAATCGAACCAGCCGCCCATGAGTCCGGGGCTGCCGGGCGCAGCGCCGGTCGTGCGCGTGTCGATGCCGCTGATGACGAACGTGCTGAGGCTTCCAGGCGTGAGACCGAGCGACTGCTGATTGAAGGATTTGTCCTGCGCGACCTCGTCCACACGAAATTGGGTGAAGCCGATGTTCATGGTGTTGATGCTCTGTCCGAAAGGAATGCTGTGGGTGAGCGCGGCACTCTGGTTCTGCGCTTTGCGAATCGCTCCGTTGCCCGGGTAAGCTCCGCCGGCTGGCAAGGTGTCGTCGTGGAGTTGGTCAATCATCTGGCCGGTGTATCGAAGGCTGAGGGTGCCGAGCGTGCCGAGCGAAATATCGGGACGAACATGGACGTTGTGCACATGGGTGTAGTTTGGGGCAACGCCGCGATAGAAGCCCAGGATGCCGGCGTTCGTTCCCGGCATCAGCGCCGCACCGGTCTGACCGACATTGGGAGCAGGAAGGAGACCGAGGATTCCCCTGGAGATGGCACCGTCTGCATTGGCGACGCCGGGGGCGTCGAGCGAGGTCGGGACCCGCTCAAAGATCGGATTCGGGTTGTTGATCTGCGTTCCTTCATAGCTTGCGAAGAAGAAAAGCTTATTGGTGAAGAGCGGGCCACCGATGCTTCCGCCGAACTGCTGCGAGCTGACGGGAAAGACGTAGTTATCCTTGCTTCCAAGCAGGGCTGAAGGATTGAAGGCTCCCGCCTGACAGAGTTGCGTTGCACAGTTCTGAGTGGCGGTTGTGGCAATCGGAGAGCCTGGTGCGCTCAGGTTGAAGAGCTGGTTATATCGCTGGGGCGCGTAGCCGCTGAAAACCGCATTCGAAATTTCGTTGATGCCAACCGTGGTGCCATCGCCCTGCCCGTCCGATGCAGTCGCCGCAGCTTTGGCGAAGGTCGAATTCGAGTAAACAGAAAGAGGAGCGTTCGCATTGAGCGCGTCATTGTTGAAATAGCCAAAGGCGCTGCCGTGCCAGGCCTTGCCGCCGCCCGCTGCATTGCCCCGGCTGGTTACGATGTCGACCACGCCACCGATGCCCTGGCCGTAACGCATGTCTGGGGCGGCATAGATGACGCGGAACTCCTGGACCGCTTCATTGACCTGGAAAGGGATCGCCTGATTGTTGCTGGAGGCGATGTTATCGACACCGTCGAGGAGGAAGTTGGTTGCGGTGGCCGGACTGCCTGCGATGCTGAACGCTGCGCCTTGCAGCGGTGATCCCGGAGGTACATCATGAACGCCCGGCTGGATGGCGCCCAGGGCAAGAAAGGTTCGGTTGAAGAGCGGCAAAAGGCGAAGCTGCTGGTTGGAGATATTGGCTCCGGGAGTGACGCCCTGGTCGTTCTGAATAAGACCGCCGGCGAGAACTTCGCGATTAGCAAGAACGCCCTTCGAAATGTCGATGTTCGGTAACGCAGTGTGCCTTGCATCGGGCAGCACTTCAAAGGAAGCATCCGTGCCGACCAGTTTGCCTGTGCTGTCATAGGCGGCGACGGCGTAATCGGGTCCCGGAGGCACATCGTCAAAGCTGTAACGTCCATCACTGGTTGTGAGCTGAGTCAAATCCATGGGGGGTTTTCGGTTTTTATTGACCAGATGGACCGTCAACTGAGGAACGGGCTTAAAGCTGTTACCGAAAACGACCCTTCCATCGACAAGAGATTGGCCGATGGCAGTGATCGATGCAGAAATCAGGATGAGAAGTACAGCAGTCTTCAGGCAGATATTCATAACCCTTCCTTTTCGCCAGCGAACGGAACCACCGTCACGCGGTACTACAACCCTTCCAAATACACGAAGGATGTCAAAAAAAAATCAGCATCAAAATGATGGGAGAAAAGCCACTCAGTACTACCATAAATCGTGATCACAAGCCCTGTTCTTCTACGTTCTCTGGAATGGGATTCCGAGTTACCTCTAAAATGTGCCGCTCTCTATGTTCCCGAACTCTTCCAGACGGCAAGGACACGCGTTGAAACATATTTCTCGACTGGCTGATACCCCGCGGAGTGTGCCTGCTTGAAGTCTTCCTGCGCTTGCCTGTTGCGATTTGCTCGCTTCGAGGCGTCGTCGAGGAAGCCCAGGGTCGCCTCGGTAGCTCCAAGGTAGAAATAGGCAGCGCCTTTCTTCTTGCCGCCATCGGCCCCAAGATAACGATTCAACTGAGATTCCGCATCTTCAAACTGTGAGGCATAGTATGCGGTGATCGCGTCTCGGAGTGTCTTCTCGAGCCGAACAGGATCCTTACTCAAAGTAGCTGTGATCGCCGCAATGCCGCGCTTCGCATCGTCATTGTTCGGATCGATGTCGAGGACCTGCTTGTATTTCTTGCCCGCTGTATCCAGATCGTTGCGGCTCATTGCCTGCGCGCTCTCATCCAGCAACTTTTTCTTCTTTTCCTCCGGCGAGAGTTCAGGCACCTGTTTCACAAGCTTCGCATCGACAGCAGGAGCCTTTGGCGGCGTCTTGGTGGCGACGACGGGAGCTTTCGTTTGCGCCGAAGCGGCCATTTGCCGCATGCGCTGCATCTTGCCGGCGAGATCGTCCGAACCCACATGTGCATTTACTTCGAGTGCCGACTGGTAGGAAGACGCAGCCGCGTCGTACTCCTTTGCCTGCTCATGGCGTTGCCCAGCGCTGACCAATCCGCTGTATCGATCGATATCCGAGAGTATGCGGCTGGCCGCAGGCTTCACGGCCGGGTCGGATATCTGCTGCGCGGTCGCCTTCGCAGATGCCAGGTTTCCGCCGTCGAAGGCGGTGAGCGCCTGGGCGAGCAATGCGCCCTGGCCCAGCTGTGCAGGAGCCGCTGCCGGTGCCTCAGCAGCGTTCAATTTGGCGAGGAGCTGCTCGGCCTGTCGGTGAGTGTCCGGATCGAGCGAGCTGACGTACTTGGCATAACGCTTTGCCTTGGCGGCCTGGCCTGCATCGTTCGCGTCCAAAGCAGTTTTGAGCGCCTGGCGATCGCTGTTGATTAACGCGCCTCGGCTGATGTCGCAATCCTTGCGATAGTCCTTGTTCTTCGGCTCAAGATCGGCTGCCTTGCAAAGCAGGAGGACCTGTTTCTCCTGATTTGGTTCTGCATTTGCCTGGGCGCGAAGAGCCTTCGCGTCCTGTGCATGTAGAGGCATTGTGGGAACCGACACTGTTGCCAGAAGAATAAGAGTGGGAAAGGCTAGACGGAAGTTTGTCATTGTTGTCCCGCCAGAATTTCGTCAATTTGTGAATCGCCGATAGCTGTAAAGGTTGCGGTGCAGAGATGGTCCACAGCCAAATCGCAATGCTGCTGCTTCGTGCTTCCGTCCGGTCCTTTGAAGACCACGGTGTAGGAATCCTGGGGCACGCTGTCGATACGCAGTGGCGTCGTATGGTCTCCAGCCGGGAGGGTAACGAGCTGGCCTTTGCCGCTCGTAATACTGACGACCTCGGCGAAAGGAGCCGCATTCAATTGCATGTACGTCGCGGGGGCGACAGCTACCTGAGAGGAGCGTGAATGGAGGACGTAGAAAAGAACTCCAACGACAATCAGGAGAACGACACCGATCCCCGCGATGAGAGCGGTGCTCGGGCCCTTGGATTGAACCACGATCGAGTAGGAACCCGTCGTATCGATCTTGGCGCCGGCGACCTTTGAGGCCTCTTGCGCCAGTCGCTTCCAATCGGCTTGCAGGTTTGCCGGTGCGAAGTCCAGCACCTCTGCGGATTTTTGCAGCTCCTCCAACGCCAGTGTGCCATTCTTGTTCAGGATTGCTTGACGTGCGCTCGTGATGGATTCGTTGACCATCTGTCCGGCGACCGCGCCGCGCCGTTTGGTGTAGTCGGCGATGGCTGCTGCAATTTCGGGGGAATCTCCGTAGGCCTGCTGCACCGATTCAAGGGCTCCAAGGCCGCCGCGCAGATCTCCCTTGTTGAGCAGATCGGTGGCGCGCTCGACCGCTTCCCGGGTGACTCGCTGCCGCTCAGCCCGGACTTCGAGTGCGGTGCGGAGTTCCTTCAGTTTCGAATGCTGTTGCACTGCTGGCGGCTGGCTGAGGATGAGTTTGAGCGCCTGACCCGGATCCTGCTCACTCAGGCTTTGTACGCGGGAGATCACCGCATCGAGCTTCCGTGCAACCTCGTCGAGCCTCTCCTGCGTCTGGCGGAGGAGCTGTTCGACAGCAGGGTTGCCGTGCTTCTCTGCTGCGGGACGAAGGATGGCAACCGCGCCTTCAAGGTCTTCCGAGGCGATCATCGTCTGCGCCTTCGCAAGAATGCTCGACACGGCCTGAGTGCGTTCGCGGTTATGCTTCTCGGCCCGGGCGTGCTCCATCAGGTAGGCGATCTCGGGAGTCTCGCCGCAATCGAGGCCGGCGGTTTCCAGAGTCGAAATCGCCTGATCGAACTGACCAGCATCAATCGACGCCTGCGCATGTTTAAGGTACTGGGTCCGAAGGCCTTCGAGGTTGGCCTTCTTGAGTTGCTCGACCACGCGCTCCTGGAGAGAAAGCAGACCCGCCTCGCCCGGAATCTGGTCAAGCGCTTTTTGAACGACGGAGAGGGCCTCCTGCGGATCGGAGAAGAAGAGGTTCTGCACGGCCATGGAGGTCTCTTCAACCAGCTTGCGAGCGGAGTCCTCCTTAACCTTTTTCTCGGTCTCAGCCTTCAGGCGAAGAAGCACAGTCTCCGTGGGGAGACGCTCGAGAGCTCGGTTGACAAGCTCCAGGGCACGATCGAATTCGCCGCGAAAGACCGAGTCCTGAATCTCCGTGACGATCTGCTCGATGACCTTGCGCCTACGCTCTTCTTCCTGGCGAGACGTGGCCTCCTGGAACATCTGCTGCGCCTCGAGATCGGTGGGATCGATCTCGAGCGCCTCGCGGAGGTTCTGGATCGCCTCAGTAAAGGCACGGCCCGAGAGCTTCTCTTTTCCGGCGTCCTTCAAGCGGCGACGCAGACCCTCTTTCGCGGCACGCTCGCCTTCCTGAATGATGCGTGCCTTTTCATTGCGGAGATCGGTATTTCGCTCGTCGAGAAGAAGTGCCTGATCGATCAACTGGGCTGCTGCGTTGAAGTCGTTGCGCTGCCGTGCATCACGCGCCTGCTGCTGCAGTACGCCGATCTTGTCGACCTTCTCTTTGAGGAGGCGCACATGCTCGACCTTCTCGGTCAGACCCGGGGTGTTGGGGTCGATCTTCGCAGCCTGCTTGTAAAAATCGAGCGCCTCGACATAACGCTGTGCCAGCACAGCCTCTTCCGCGGCATTGAGAGTCTGCCGTACCTGCTCAGATTTTTGCTGACGGGACAGACGGTCCTGTACGTCCCGGAGCAGGCGCCTGATCTCGGTATTCTGCGGATCCAGACGCTGAAGATCGAGCAGAACAGGCCGTGCGGCGCTGAACTGTTCCTGGTCGAAGAGCGTCTTGACGTGGCCAAGCATCTCGCCCACGCGCGCCCGCTTCAAAACTTCATTGATTGCTTCAAGATCGGCGGCCATCTCTTCGGCCGTACCGTAGCGATCATCCGGATTCTTTGCCAGCGCCCTCTCCATGACCTGATCGAGCGCCTTGGGATAGTCGGGCAGGTAGGTACTCAGTGGAGCAAACGCCTCGTTGACCACCTTATGGAGCGCCGACACATCTTCGCCGGCAAAGGGAAGAACGCCAGTCAGCATCTGGTAGAGCATGATACCGGTCGCCCAGATATCGGCGCGACCATCTGAGGGATCGCCCTTCAGGCGCTCGGGCGAGATGTAGTGGAAGGTGCCGATGACAGCACCGGTCTGCGTGTGGCCGGAAGTGCTCTCCAGCCTTGCGATGCCGAAGTCCACAATCTTGCACTGGCCGCCGGGAAGCACCATGACGTTCGCAGGCTTGATATCGCGATGGACGACGCCCTTCTGATGGGCGTAGCCGAGGCCCTCACACACCTGGCGAACAATTTCCAGCTTCTCGACGATCGAGAGCGGCTTGGTTCCGCGCAGTACTTTTTCGAGCGAGTCGCCATGGAGATACTCCATAACGATGTAAGGATTTCCATCCTGCTCGCCGAAATCGTAGACCGTGACGATGTTCTGATGATTGAGGACGCCGGAACGCGCTTCGACGAGAAACCGCTGACGCAGCTCCGGGGTCGCCTCGGTCAACGTCTTGATCGCGACCTCGCGGCCGATATTTTTGTCTTCCGCGCGATAGACGACACCCATACCTCCACGGCCCAACTCCGAGATGATCTCGTACTTACCGATATGGGTGAGAGATGTTGGTGTGTCCATGAACTATGTCCAATACTGAGAAATGTGCTGCATTGCGATGGCCATATTTTAGACCGTAAAACGGACGGCCGTATTTGCGTTGCGTACTGAATGTGCGAGAGCGCGATCTGAATCGGGATTGCTGTCTCTCCTGATCAGTTTTAGATTTAGTTTCCAGACACCACCTTTACCTGAAAGGGTGCCGTCGTGAGTGTAGCCCCCCCGCTGACAGAAATCGCTTTCGCACGGAAGAAGTAGGTGTTCGCCGCCAGCGGTTGCACGGTATTGATGCCCACGCCCGATCCGCAGCCGGAGAGACTCACTGCCCCGCCAAGCATGAGGAGAACCATCAACAGGCCCAGCTTCCCGGCGTGTCCTCGACGACGGAACAGTAGTAGGGGTAGGAACAGTACCGCAAGAACGCCGCCCGCCGCAGTCTTCCATGCGGGAACAACGTTTCCAGCACTCAGGCTCCCAGCCGTCACGATATAGATTGCCGGGCCCGCAGGCGAATTGGTAGGCGTCGGATTCGCCGGATAGGTGATCGACGTGGCCGTCTGGCAGGAGAGGCCGGAGGGGAAGGGCGTCACTGTGTTCTGGGTCGCCGCATCGACCATGAAGCAGCTCAGGTTGTACGTGCCCCCAGCCGCCGGGATTACATCACCCAGCTTCCATTGGAAGCCTACCGTTTGACCCGCTGTGATCGTAGCCGTTGCGGTTATAAATCCAGAGGCGACGGGAGTCGTCACTACCGTAGCATCCGCTGCCGGTGGCAGAGCAATCAGTCCGCTGCTGCCGCCCGTAACGCTCGGGGTCAGAAGCGCAATGGTCGCGCTTCCAAAAACTGTCTCCTGCGGTGGATTGCCCGCCAACAAACTCGTGTTGATCGGGCAGGCGTTGTTCGTAATGGGAACGTACGTGCCGGGAGCGTTGCCTGGGTCGCATTGCTGCTTGGCGTT
>JBDTDX010000059.1:0-18575 GCA_039922815.1 Granulicella sp. | reverse complement strand
TCCTGCTGGTCTCGGCGACGATCTCGGTCATTGGCCTGATCCTGCTGATTGCTGTCGCCAAGCTGAATCCTGTTCTTGCGATTCTCGTTACCGCGTTGTCACTTGCTGTCGTTGTGGGTATGCCACTCGCCACGGTGATTCATTCCTTCGAAGCCGGTGTTGGGGGAACGCTTGGGCATATCGCGATCGTGGTGGCGTTGGGCACGATGTTGGGCAAGATGATGGCAGAGTCGGGTGGCGCGGATCAGATTGCGCACACGTTGATTCGGCTGTTTGGTGAAAAGAACGTTCCCTGGGCGATGGTCTTTATCGGCCTGCTGGTCGGCCTGCCTGCTTTCTTTGAAGTAGGATTTGTGCTGCTGATCCCCATCGCCTATACAGTAGCCCGGCGGACTAACACGTCGCTGATTATGGTGGGCCTGCCAATGGTGGCTGGGCTTTCCGTCGTGCATGGACTGGTGCCGCCGCACCCGGCTGCGCTGCTTGCCGTGACGATTTACCACGCAGATATAGGCCGTACTATCTTTTATGCACTGCTCGTCGGCCTTCCTACAGCGGTGATCGCAGGGCCGCTCTACGCCAAACTTATTGCGCCCCATGTGCATCTTTCGCATGAGAATCCGATGGCTGCACAGTTCATTGGCAAAGATGAGGAACGCAGCCTGCCCAGCTTCGGGCTTACTTTGTTTACCATCCTGCTGCCGGTTTTTCTCATGTTGGTCGGGAGTTGGGCTGACGCCATTTCCGCACCGAAGAGTGCTCTGAATGGCGGCTTGCATTTGATTGGCAATGACGACATGGCGCTGCTCATTGGAGTGCTTGTCAGCTTTTTTACGCTGGGTAAGATGCGAGGCTTCTCGAAGGAAGCGATCCTGCGCTTCAGCAACGAGAGCCTTGCACCAACGGCAATGATTACGCTGCTCGTAGGTGCTGGCGGTGGCTTTGGACGAATCTTGCAGGATAGTGGGGTTTCGAACGCGATCATCCTGGTCGCGATGCAGAGTCATATCTCTCTACTGCTGCTGGCGTGGCTGCTGGCAGCGATGATGCGTCTTGCAACGGGTTCGTCGACCGTGGCCATGACAACAGCCGCCGGGATCGTGGCTCCCATTGCATTGCAAAGCCCGGGCGTTTCTCCTGAACTGCTTGCCATCGCTACGGGCGCAGGGTCTCTTATTTTTTCACACGTCAATGACGGTGGATTCTGGCTGGTGAAAGAGTATTTCGATATGAGCATCATGCAGACCATGATGACGTGGTCCGTCTGCGAGACGATCATCTCTGTTGTTGGCCTGCTGCTTACGCTTGGCTTATCGCTTGTCGTTCGTTGAAAAAGGCAGCGTGCTCAGCGGTGTTATTCAGCGCGGTCGTAGTTCAGATTCTGACCGAGCCATCGCTCGACCTCGGCCACAGTCATCCCTTTGCGTTCGTGATAGTCGGCAACCTGATCGCGGTCGATTTTGCCGAGACTAAAATATCGCGATTCCGGATGAGCAAAATACAGTCCGCTGACGCTTGATCCGGGCCACATCGCAAACGATTCCGTAATCAGCATGCCGGTATTTGCTTGGACATCGAGGAGAGTCCACAGCTGAGCTTTTTCTGTGTGATCGGGGCAAGCCGGATACCCCGCGGCGGGCCTGATCCCTCGATATTTTTCCTGGATGAGGTCGGCATTGCTCAGGCCTTCTTGACGTCCATAACCCCATTCATCCCGTGCACATTTGTGGAGACATTCGGCGAAAGCTTCAGCCAGGCGGTCGCCGATCGACTCCGCCATGATGGCGTTGTAGTCGTCGTTATCGGCTCTGTACTTATCGCACAACTCCTTCAAGCCGATTCCGCTGGTCACGGCAAAACCGCCAAGGTAATCGCGGAGCCCGGTCTCTTTGGGCGCAATAAAATCAACGAGGGAGCGGCACGGTTCGCTGCCTTCCCTGTTTGCCTGCTGACGGAGAAAATGGAACCGGGTGAGCACCGTTTCGCGGGTCTCATCGGTGTAGAGTTCGACATCATCACCCACGGCATTTGCGGGGAAGAAGCCGTAGACACCGCGCGCCGTAATGAGATTCTTCTCAATCATGAGGTCCAGGAGAGCATTGGCGTCGGTGAAGATCTGACGAGCCTGTTCTCCCTGTGTCGCATGTTCAAGAATGCGGGGATAGACGCCCTTCAATCCCCATGCGTGGAATATTGGTGTCCAGTCAATGAATTCGCGCAGCGTTGCCAGCGAGAAATTATCCAAGGCGCGTACGCCCGTGAATGAAGGTACGGGAAGGTCTTCGGCACGCCATGTGATTGGGGTTCGCCTCGCGCGAGCGGTCTCAAGAGCGACGACTTGTTGACGTGGCGCGGAGTGGGCCTTGCGGAGTGCTTCGTACTCGGCACGATGCTTCGCGACGAACTCAGGCTTGCCCTCATCACTTAGAAGGCTGGTGGTTACGGGAACCGCCCGGCTGGCGTCCAGGACGTGGACCACGGGCTGACTGTAATGCGGCGCAATTTTGACGGCGGTGTGCGTTCGGGTTGTGGTCGCTCCGCCGATGAGCAGGGGCAACTTGAAGCCCTGGCGCTCCATCTCTTTCGCCACATGGACCATTTCGTCGAGCGAGGGAGTGATCAGGCCGCTGAGGCCGATCAAGTCGACCTTCTCCGCCCTGGCGCGGTCGAGGATTTTTTCACAGGGGACCATCACCCCCATGTCGATGACTTCGTAGTTATTGCAGGCGAGCACAACGCCGACGATGTTCTTGCCGATATCGTGAACGTCTCCCTTGACGGTTGCGAGCAGGATTTTTCCCTGCGCTTTGACGACCTGACCAGCCGCGGCCATCGCTGCCTTCTCGGCTTCCATGAATGGCGTAAGGTGGGCCACCGCCTTCTTCATGACACGGGCAGACTTGACGACCTGGGGAAGGAACATCTTGCCCGCTCCGAACAGATCGCCGACCACGCTCATGCCGGCCATGAGCGGACCTTCAATCACCAGAAGAGGACGGCCCAGCTTGACGCGAGCTTCTTCGGCGTCAAGCTCAATGTAAGTGTCTATCCCTTTGACTAGCGCGTGGGAGAGGCGTTCTTCGACCGTGCCGGTGCGCCATTCTTCGGCTTTCTTTTCATTGACGACGACGCCGACATTTTTCAGCTTCTCGCCGTGGTCCACCAGGCGCTCGGTTGCGTCAGGTCGGCGGTTGAGCAGCACGTCCTCGACGAGTACCTTCAGCTCTGGCTCAATCTCCTCGTATACCTCGAGCATGCCGGCGTTGACGATGCCCATATCCATGCCTGCCGAGATGGCATGATAGAGGAACGCGGAATGCATGGCTTCGCGGACTTTATTGTTGCCTCGAAAGCTGAACGAGATATTCGAAACGCCACCGCTTACCTTGGCGTGGGGCAGGTTGGCTTTGATCCAGCGAGTGGCGTTGATGAAGTCCACTGCGTAGTTGTTGTGCTCCTCCATGCCGGTCGCAACGGTGAGGATGTTGGGGTCAAAGATGATGTCTTCGGGAGGAAAACCAATTTCGTCGACGAGGATTCGGTAGGCACGCTCGCAGATGCGAATCTTTTCTTCGTAGGTGGCTGCCTGACCCTGTTCGTCAAAGGCCATCACCACAACGGCAGCGCCATATTTAAGGACTGTTGCCGCGTTCTGGCGGAATTTTTCTTCGCCTTCCTTGAGAGAGATTGAATTGACGATGCCCTTGCCCTGCAGGCATTTGAGTCCTGCCTCGATGACCTCCCATTTCGAGGAGTCGACCATAAAGGGGACCTTGGCGACCTCGGGCTCGCTCGCAAGCAGGTGGAGGTAGCGAGTCATGGCGGCAACACCGTCGATCATGCCTTCGTCCATGCAGATGTCGAGGACATTGGCACCGCTTTCTACCTGCTGCCTGGCGACGCTTACTGCTTCGTCGTAGTGACCTGCCTTGATCAGTTTGGCAAATTTTGGCGAACCGGCCACGTTGGTGCGCTCGCCGAGAATCATGTAGACGCCGGGCTGCTGGGTGAAGGGCTGTGATCCCGAGAGGCGAAGCGGCTTTATTTCTTTGGGTTCGGTGCCACTTACACTCTCGCTGCTGCTTTCACGCATGCTCATACTCTGCTCTCAATCGTTCTCAGTTTTCGAGGGGGCTGGCCTTCGAGGGCTTTGGCGATAGCCGCGATGTGCTCGGGAGTATTGCCACAGCACCCCCCGGCAATATTGATCAGTCCTCCTCGCGCAAAGTCGCCGAGATAGCGAGCCATGTCGTCCGGCCCCAGATCGAAGCCGGTTTCGGAAAGGGGATTTGGCAAACCGGCATTTGGGTAGCACGAGATAGCCACGTCTGCTTTCTCCGAGAGTTCCTCCAGAAAGGGGTACATCAGGTCAGGACCGAGGGAGCAGTTGAGGCCTACTGAAAGTGGCTTTACATGTTTCACTGCGGTCCAGAAGGCTTCGGTGGTCTGCGCGGAGATCATTGTTTCTCCGCCGCGCCCTACCGCTGCCGAGATCATCACGGGTAATTCGCGGTTATTCGCAGTCAGCCCGTCCTCATCGAAGACCTCGCGGATAGCGACGAGTGCGGCCTTGGCGTTGAGCGAATCGAAGATGGTCTCGACCAGAAGCAAATCGGAACCACCCGCAATGAGCCCACGCACCTGTTCCATGTAGGCGGTCTTCACCTGATCAAAGGTGACGACACGAAAGCCTGCATCGTCGGCATCTGGCGAATTTGAGAGGGAAACCGTCAGCGGCCCAATGGCGCCTGCGACGAAGCGCTGGCGACCTGTTGCATTCCCCACTCGATCGGCCCATTCACGACACTGTTGCGCCGATTTCTCATTGATCTCACGAGCCAGATTGCCGAGCATTGGATCTTCGATGATTTTTTGATAAAACTCAGGATCTTTTCGACCGCCATGCTCCCGAGGATCCTCCACGAAGAACTCGCTCTGGGTGATGCTGGTCGCGCCGAAGGTATTGGTCTCAATAATGTCTGCGCCAGCTTCCAGGAATCGGCGATGGATATCGCAGATCATCTCCGGCTGCGTCAGGGAGAAGAGGTCGCCGTTGTTCAGTAAGTCTTTGGTCGCGTTCTTGAAGCGATTCCCACGAATGTCGGCTTCCGCCATACCGTAGGTGCGGATCGTCGTGCCCATGGCTCCATCGATGATGGCAATTCGATTCTCAAGAATCTTTTCAAGAGGATGTTGGTGGGCTTTCGTCATGTCTCCCTGGCAGTCGTGAGCGTGACAATGTCGCAAAAGCGGACATCATCCCGAGTTTTAGTTTGCTGATTTCAGCCCGAAGGCAGTGAAAGAGTTTGAAGGAGTCTGCTTAAGGTTTCCGACAGGCGCCGCCGCCGGAGACAACCTCGCGATGTCCGCTCAGATTCTAAAGCACTTGCGGAGCGTGCACCGTGAAATGACTCTTTGCTGTCGCGTCAGCTCGGCTACGTTCGGCACCGTAACCTCTTCTATTATAACGATACGATGGCTTAACGGCCTGATTGGGGGTAGTTCGATCGCCGTGTCGGGACAGAGGTCCCGCTGGAGATGGAGCCTGAGCTTACGCTTTTTGCATCGAGAAAAATTTATCTACTGTATTTACCGGGGGTTCGCGACATATCCACAAGGGATCGACTTGCGGTACGGCTCATCGCAAGATATGGTGGTTTCTCCATGGTTTCTCCGTAAGGAGAATGAAAAGGGAATCCGGTGAAACACCGGAACTGCCCCGCAGCGGTAAGCAGGTACGAAAGCCCAAGATGACACTGGAGCGGCGCTCTGGGAAGTCCGGTGAGTAGGGTTGAACCTGTAGAGTCCGAAGACCTGCCACGGAAAATTCGCTAGCGCCTCCGAGGGGAGGCGAGGTGGCAGTGGTCTGGTTCCCCATCAGGGTGACGTCCGCTGTTTCTTCGCACCACTTTTGAGGCCAGGAGATGATCCATGGCCGCACCTAGCATCCTCGGTTTTGACAGTGTCCCCGTTACCCAGGCATCCGCGTATCCGAATGCTCCCGGTCTAACCTTCGAGGCTGGTTTCGGTCTCCAGGTCATTCGCCGAAACGGTTCCTTCTCGCCCTTCGATGCCAGCAAGATTTCCATCGCAATTACGAAGGCATTCGTGGCGGTGGAAGGCGCAGGCGCTACTGCATCGCGACGGATTCACGAAGCAGTGGAAGCACTGACGCAAAACATTGTCGAGACTCTGAGTCGGCGAGCCGATCCAGCGCGTGCCATTCACATTGAGGACATTCAGGACCAAGTCGAGCTCGCATTAATGAGGAGCGGTGAGCACAAGGTGGCGCGCGCCTATGTGCTCTATCGGGAGGAGCGTTCGCAGGAACGCCGTAAGCAGGAGGAGCAGGGCGCACAAATAGGTGGTTCGCGTGTGTGTGTGCGCCTCAACGATGGACGGCTCGAGTTGCTTGATGAGGTTCAACTTGAGCAGGAGATAGCTACTGCCTGCGATGGACTTCATGGTGTATCCGCTGAAGCTGTCATGACCGAAGTTCGCCGCAATCTTTACGATGGCATTTTGTTGCATGAGGTGGGCTTGTCGCAGACGATGGCTGCGCGTGCTCTCGTCGAGTTAGAACCGAACTATACCTACGTCAGTGCCCGGCTACTTCTCAATATCCTGCACGATGAGGCTTTGGCATTCGTACTGCCGCATTGCATGACGTCGTCGCAAAAACAAAGTAATCTTCGCTACGAGGAGTATTTCCCTGCATTTGTGCATAAAGCAGTCGCTGTGGAGATTCTGGACAAGGAGTTGGAGAACTACGACCTTTCCCGGCTCGCGGCTGCTTTGAAGCCAGAGCGAGATAGAAATTTTCAGTTCCTTGGTCTCCAGACACTTTACGATCGCTACTTTCTTCAGAAGGGCGGCGTACGTTTTGAACTTCCGCAAGCGTTCTTCATGCGGGTGGCCATGGGTTTGGCTGTGCGGGAGATTGACCGCGATGCAAGAGCGATCGAGTTCTATGAACTTCTTTCCTCGTTCGATTTCATGTGCTCCACGCCAACATTATTCAATGCAGGCACGTTGCGCCCTCAACTCTCCTCGTGCTTTCTTACGACAATCGCGGATGACCTGAATGGAATTTTCAAATCTATTAAGGACAATGCGCTGCTCTCCAAGTACGCCGGTGGGCTTGGTAATGATTGGAGCGGCGTTCGCGGTTTGGGCTCGCACATTCGTGGAACGAATGGCGAATCGCAGGGCGTTGTTCCCTTCCTCAAAGTCGCCAACGATACGGCTATTGCGGTGAATCAGGGTGGAAAACGCAAGGGCGCAGTATGCGGCTATTTGGAGACCTGGCACATTGATATCGAAGAGTTTCTCGACCTTCGCAAAAATACAGGTGACGACCGTCGCCGCACCCACGACATGAACACGGCGAACTGGGTCCCTGACCTCTTTATGGAACGGGTTGAGGAGGAAGGGAATTGGATTCTGTTCTCGCCGGACGAAGTGCCCGACCTGCACGACTTGTATGGAAATGCTTTCGCCGAGCGCTACACGTTCTATGAAGCTAAAGCGCAACGCGGTGAGATGCGAGTAACGCGGAGTGTAAAGGCACAGGATCTGTGGCGTCGGATGCTGACGATGTTATTTGAGACCGGGCATCCCTGGATTACCTTCAAGGATGCTTGCAATTTACGCTCGCCGCAACAACACGCAGGCGTCGTGCATTCGTCGAATCTATGCACGGAGATCACGCTCAACACGAACCAACGGGAGATAGCGGTATGCAATCTTGGTTCGGTCAATCTCGCAAATCATGTCACAGAAGCTGGTCTCGACGAAGCGCGACTGAAGAAGACAGTAACAACGGCAATGCGCATGCTTGACAATGTCATCGACATTAACTTTTACACCGTTCCGGAAGCACGGCACTCCAATTTGCAGCATCGTCCAGTCGGCCTGGGCATTATGGGGTACCAGGATGCTCTGTATACCTTGCGCATTCCATTCTCGTCACAGGAGGCCGTACGCTTTGCCGACGAAAGTATGGAGCTTGTGAGCTTTCATGCGATCTCTGCATCCGTCGATCTCGCAGCACAACGTGGACGCTACGCGTCCTTTGAAGGCTCGCTTTGGAGCCAGGGCGTATTGCCTTTGGATTCTATCGAATTACTCCAGAAGAACCGCACGCACGAACTACAACTTGATCGTTCCGCTAAGTTGGATTGGACAGGGCTGCGTGGCCGTGTGAAGTCTGTTGGAATGCGTAACTCGAATACGCTCGCAATTGCACCGACTGCGACCATTTCTAACATCTGTGGAGTTACGCAGTCGATTGAACCTACTTATCAAAACCTCTTTGTGAAGTCGAATATGTCAGGTGACTTTACTGTAGTCAACGCTGCACTGGTTCACGACCTGAAAAAGCTTGACCTTTGGGATGAAGTGATGATTAGCGACCTTAAGTATTTTGATGGGGCGCTTGGTTCGATTGATCGTGTTCCGGACGATCTTAAACATTTGTATGCGACGTCGTTTGAAATCGAGGTTACGTGGCTGATCCAAGCCGCTGCCCAGCGCCAAAAATGGATCGATCAGGCGCAATCGCTCAATCTCTACATCGCTCAGGCCAGCGGGACAAAGCTCGACGCTCTCTATCGCGAAGCCTGGCATGCCGGGCTCAAAACCACCTACTATCTGCGTTCGCGTAGTGCTACGCATGTGGAGAAATCGACTGTGAAGCGTACCGACGGAAAACTCAATGCAGTATCTCTCGATGCTGTATCTCACAAGGCCTGCGCAATTAATGATCCCACCTGCGAGGCCTGCCAGTAAGTAGCTGTTCGGCGGAGACAAAGGAAAATACAATGCTTGACTGGAATGAATCTTTAAGCGAAGTTCCCTCGATCGCTGTTCTCTCAAAGCCATCAGTCGGTATCGATGAGATAGAACTTGAAGTAGTTGGCCGCGTTCGTGTCGATGATAAGGCCATGATTAACTGTAGGGCCGATGTAAATCAGTTGTTGCCCCTAAAATACCGTTGGGCTTGGGAGAAGTACCTTTCTGGATGTAATAACCACTGGATGCCCACAGAGGTTTCCATGCAAGCTGATATCGCTCTGTGGAAGAGTGCGAATGGACTTTCCGCAGATGAGCGCCGCTCCATCAAGCGCAATCTAGGATTCTTCGCTGCTTCTGAGTCTCTGGTTGCAAACAATATTGTGCTGGCGATCTACCGTCACCTCACGAATCCGGAATGCCGTCAGTACCTTTTGCGGCAAGCATTCGAAGAAGCTGTTCATACGCACACCTTTCAATACATCGTCGAGAGCCTTGGGCTTGATGAGGGCGAACTATTCAACATGTATCGCGAAGTTCCTTCGATCACGGACAAAGCTGCGTGGGCGATCAAATATACAGAACATTTGAGCGATCCCTTATTCGAGACCGGATTTCTGGAGAATGATCAAGCTTTCCTGCGGGATCTCATTGCGTTCTATGTTGTCTTTGAAGGGATGTGGTTCTACACCGGATTTGCGCAGATCCTTTCGCTTGGTCGCCGGAATAAAATGACGGGGATTGCGGAACAATATCAGTACATCCTGCGGGACGAATCAATCCACTTAAATTTTGGCATTGACGTCATCAATCAAATCAAGAATGAAAACCCTCACCTATGGAGCGATACATTTCAAAAAGAAGTCAAAGGGATGTTGCGCTCCGCAGCCGAGTTGGAATCGGCCTATGGTCGCGACACTATGCCAAATGGTTTTCTCGGTCTGAGTGCCGGATTATGCGAACAATATATGCGCTTTATCGCCAATCGACGTTGTGGTCAGATTGGTCTCGAGCCTGTCTTTGCAGCAACAGATAATCCTTTTCCCTGGATGTCAGAAACTATGGATTTAAAGAAAGAAAAGAATTTTTTTGAAACACGTGTTATTGAATATCAGAATGGTGGATCTCTGACGTGGGAGTAGTCTCGCAAATATGCACTGCAAGATCACCTATAAATTAGTTGGAATATGAGGGAACTGTGTCCTTGGGTAGCTTCTCGTTTGGGCCATCTGCCAAGAAGCTCGGTTTTGCCAGGCCCAATCGCTTGAGACGAAGATCCAGAGCGGTTCGAAGAACGCCGAAGCCGTACGTGCAGCTTCGGCTGAAGTTGATGGAAGAAGCTTCTTCGAAATATTTTGTAGGACAAGAAATCTCTCCAATACGAAATCCGAAGTAGACAGCTTGTACTAGCATCTGGTTATCGAAGACAAAATCATCGGAGCAACTTAGCAGGGGTAGTCGCTCGAGCACCTCGCGACTCCAAGCCCGATAGCCACTGTGATACTCCGACATCTTCTCGTGAATTAGGATATTTTCGAGAAATGTAAGCCCGCGATTAGCTATGTATTTATAAAGCGGCATACCTCCTTTCAAAGCCCCTCGACCCAGAATACGCGAGGCCTGAACGGCATCGTATTCCCCATAGGCAATCATCGAAACCATCGCAGACACCAAATGAGGAGTGTACTGATAGTCGGGGTGTAGCATGACGACTATGTCCGCTCCCCGAGCGAGCGCAGCTTGGTAACACGTCTTCTGATTGCCGCCGTAGCCGCGATTCTTATCGTGACGAATGGTGAAAAGTCCTAGTTCGAGAGCCAAGTCGGAGGTGTTATCACGGCTGGCGTCGTCAGTGAGGATAATATCGTCAACAATCTCGCGAGGGATTTCTTCCGCTGTTCGACGAAGTGTTTTCGACGCGTTATAAGCTGGGAGGACGACCGCGACTCTTTTATTATTCAGCATTTGTTTCTCCTGGCTAAAGTGGTCGCTCGTCTCTGTTAGTTAAGAGCGTGCTGCACATGTTGGGGAACTGATAGAACAACATCACTTACTCTCTCTCTCTATATATAGTAGTTCTCATCCTCGTTTTCGGCTCCAGTAAAGGGGCGCAGGAAGATAGTGATACATTTACTATCACCTTTAGCGAGGTGACATCGAACGCAAGTTCAGGGCATCGATCGGACGCGTCTTAAATCCTCTGCCAGGAGAATTGCGTCTGCGATCTCCCGCATAGACTTTCGTCGTTGGCGGCTCTGTTTCTGCATCATCTGGTAAGCTTCTTCTTCATTCAACGACAGATCTCGCTGCAAAATACTTTTTGCCCGGTCTACTGCCTTTCGGGTCTCCAGCCTTGTCGTCAATTGCGTGTTTTCCGTCTCCAATCGCGCACGCTCAATCTCAGCACCTACAAGAAAGCCCAGTGTCGAAAGCAGTCGCACTTGCTCGCTCGTATGTCGGTAGGACATGCGATGTTGAAGGTTTATAACTCCAACGACGCGACCCGCACACAAAATTGGCGTACAAAGCATTGCTTCAAAATGGTCTTCTGGAAGGTTCTTGAACGCTTTGAAGCGTGGATCGGTCGAAGCAGCAGAGGCGATCGCCACCGGCTGCCGATGTTTGGCTACCCAACCCGTAACGCCTTGCCCTACGGGGAGTCCGATGTGATCGATCAGGTCTGCATGAGGATTCTTTGACGCGCGCAGTAGCAGATTTTCACCTTCCAGAATGTAAATAAAACAGGAGTCGCATGGAATGACATTCGCAATAAAATCGACAATTCTATCCAGTACCAGGTGCAATGAATCCGCCGCCGCCATGCGGCTGCTAATCTCATGCAGAAAATCCATCTGGGCCAAACCATCGCGAAACCCAGCCATCGTCGGCGTGGAAGCAGTTACGCGTCGCACTCCCCCAGCTAGTTTTTGCTTTCCGTCCTCCGTCCTAGGTGGCTGCGACGCCACGGCTTCCATCTCGCCGTTCCGTTTTTTCTCCAGCAACCTGCCGGCGTATTGCGCCGCTTCGTTTACCATAAAGCCCATTTTCGGCCGTGACGGCTCAAAGTCCGGCTCTATTCCGTAGTGCGTCAACTCTTCGGAGGTAGTAGGCCCGATCGAAATCACAATGGTCTTACGCAGCGCTTCGCGTAGTTGCTCTTGAACGGCCATCATTTCTGCTATGCGAAAGAGATGGATAATCTGTACTGCGGTCATGAACAACACGATGTCGATCATGCCGTTCAACAGGCCTAACACGCACTCCCGCAGCGGTTGCAGATCTTCGGGCAAAGCCCACTGGTAGATGGGAACCTTGGTCAGTTCGCGACTACGCCCGCTCAGCTCAGCGAGCAGCTCCGGGTTCGACGCTCCGTACTCCTGCACCACCAGGTGCATCTGCCCAAGAGAATCGCCATAGGCAGCATCGATCGCCTGTAGCAACTCGCGCCAGGTGCTTGGTTCTTCCGAGGTGACATCGACTGCCACCTTCAATTCGCGTAGCGCCGAACCCGGCTTGGCTCCTCTCGCGGCAATCTTCATCTTGCGCAGGGCGGCAAGGAACTCCTCACGGTCATAGCGCGTCTGTACGATCTCGAGCATCGTGCGCACACCGACACCGGTCATGAAGAGGATCAGGTCGTAGCTACCCTCCAGGACTCCGGCGGCAAAATCCATCACATGCTGGTTTGATTCCAGCCCCAACTCTCGCATCGACGGCACGACGATCGGCTCGCCGCCGTAGGTGCGGATCAGCTTCTCGACCTCTTTCGCACGGCGAGATTCCAGCGAAAGTACGCGAAGTCCATTGAAGCTCGCATGCGCCACGCTTCCTCCCTATTTACCTTTTCAGGTCGCGAGATTCCTTCTTCGTCGGCTTATGACTCGCTCACAGCGTCGCAAGCCCAAATACGATTATTTCGAAAGAAGGTTGTCTTCTCAATCATAGTCGCGACCATCGGAGGAGCCAAACTGGTTCTCTCCTCATTTCCTCTTTTCAAAACACGATCCGGCCGGTCATGACCAGTCCATGGTTATAGGAGTGAAAGTGTGAGGCCGCGATCTGCATGCCTGCGCCCAAGGCCAGCCCTAACCTGTCTTTGGGATCTTTACGAAATTTGATCTTGCTGATCATCAGTCCGGGAGTGAGAAAGACCTGGGTCTTTCCATCATTCGCTCCACCCTTAAAGTAGCTCGCGTTCACTTCGGCTTCCGGCCAGAAATACTTAGCCACGTTGTACTGTGCGACTGTATTCCATTGAATGGTTCTCCCGATTGCCTTTACAGAGCTTGTCGGCAGCACCGCACCCAGCGCCGATTGCATATCGAATCTGCCAATTCCCTTACCGGCCACAACCGTCGGCGCAATCGTCGATACTGCCACCCCATTCTTGTAACTCCCAGTCGGAACAGAGAAGGCCACCTGCGCGAGCGTCGAGTAGTTTCCGTGCTTCTCGTTTGCTGCAAATGGTCTGAACTTCATGATGACCGAGAAGTCCCCAGCGCCATCGGCAACCTTCGGCGTGTTGTGCTGAATATACGGAGCCAGGTTGATGTCAACCTCGGTCCGTGCAAACGGTATGAAGTTCACCCCTTTGCCGTTGTCGTAGTTCCAAGTCAAAGTATGTGTGGACGTGTACTGCCGCACAAAGTCTGTTCGCGCGATCTGCACAATCGTCGAAGACGAACCCACTACTGGAACACACCATGCAGGCTGCTTTGCTGAAGTTGCGCGCACCCGGTCCTGCCAGGAATGGAAAAAACCTGTTTGAGCCAGAATGGTGGAAGGAAGCAACGAACAAAGAAGAGTAATTAGAACCAGACGTTTCATGAGATAGTCTCCCGTAACGATTCGGCAAATCGGAGGACACGGATGCACGATGATCAGTTGCATTCCTAGTTCCGGCGCAGGCAAGGGGGTGACATCGGTCCACACTCTGACACAACCTTCGCGCAGGTGTTTTAGGATGATGTGCCTAATTGCATGGAAGACACTGAACGTTCAGGAAGGGCTCACCATCGTGGGTGGCTCCTGCGACGCTGGATATATCCGTGACACGTCAAGGGGTCATAGGATGAGAAGGATATGTGTATTGTGGCACGGACATGCCCTGCACGCAAGGACCCATCCGACTTCGTTGCAGCATTTTTTGCCTGCGGCTGCGTTGCAGCTTGCATCCACGCCCAATTCCCGCTAAGCTCTCCTCATCGGTGAGTCCGTTCGGACCGCGCGAAGCAGTTGCCAACACCATGATGTGTTCGGCGCTCACTTATTCCCAATTCATCCCAAGCTCCAAGAAGAGCCTTGATCGTAATCCGCAGTTCCCTTCAGGGGATTTCTTTACTGCGATTCATTCTGGCTTGCGTCTGCCCGTCCGTGTTGTCTTTCTCGCAGGCTGGCAATTCGCAAAACACTTCGCCGGTCTTGTTCCCACAGTCTGGGCTTCGAAGGGGGTCTTCGGTATGAACAACATCGCTATCAGTTCGGCAGAGTTCACCAGCGAGCAGAAGGAGTACCTTCAAACCTTTTTCGTCGGGATTACGCAACGCGGCTTCACCTCGTTTGTCGACCACACCCTCGATGGACGTATCACGAGCGATCCCAACTCCGGCATGAGCAATGAGGCTGTCGAGTCGGAAGCGCTATGGTTCAACACGCCGCTCTCCGATCTTTGCAGGGAGGAGCGCTGGAAGTCCGAGCAGGCCCCCTTCACAATCTGGGACAAGCTTCTTCAGTATGCCAATCTGAATCAGCCTCCTACGGACGAGGATCGCTTCCTCATGAAGTACTTCGGGCTCTTCTATGTGTCGCCTGCGCAGGATTCATTCATGCTCCGTCTTCGTACTCCCGGTGGTATCCTCACCACGCATCAGTTGTTAGGACTGGCCCAGATGGCACAGGATTGGGGCTCGGGCCGCGTCGATCTCACCACCCGAAGCAACATACAGATCCGCGAGTTTCAGCCGAAGGATATCGTCCGTGTCCTCAATCGTGTTCAGTCGCTTGGCATGACTTCGCGCGGCTCTGGTGCTGACAATATTCGCAACATCACCGCTTCGCCGATTACCGGCCTCGACCCCCTGGAACTCCTCGACGTCGCGCCGCTCGCTGAGTCGCTGCAGGCATACATCTCGAACTCGCCCGACATGTACGAACTGCCCCGCAAGTTCAACGTGGCTTTCGATAATGGTGGGGCCCTCTCCGTCGTTGCCGACACGAACGATATCGGCTTTATAGCCACGGAAGTTGTCGAAGGGCGCAGCGTTCCCGCAGGCATCTATTTCCGTGTCGTGCTCTGCGGCATCACGGGTCATCGTCAGTTTGCCACGGACTGCGGCATCCTCCTTCGGACCGATCAGGCCATCGCGGTCGCCGCTGCAATGATCCGCGTGTTCGTACAACACGGCGATCGGAGCAATCGCAAAAAAGCCCGCCTCAAGTACCTCGTCGACGATTGGGGTGTCGAGAAGTTCCTCAGCGAGACTGAGAAGCTCCTCGCCTTCCCGCTTCTGCACACCCCCGCGTCCGAATGTGAGCCGCGTTGCCCCATCAATCGCGTCGGTCATATTGGGGTCTATCCACAATCGCAAGCCGGCCTTCACTACATCGGTCTCTCCATCCCGGTGGGCCGTCTGCCCGTTGCACAAATGCGGGCCATCGCCGACGTTGCAGATCGTTTTGGTTCCGGCGAGATCCGCGTCACAGTGTGGCAGAACCTTCTTATTCCAAACATTTCCAGCCATCATCTCGATGCTGCGCAACAAGCTCTTGAGGATGCGCAGCTCTACTCAAGAGCGGGTTCTGTCCTGAGCGGGACCATCGCTTGCACAGGGAGCCAGGGCTGTCGTTTCGCTGCAACCGACACCAAGAGCCACGCTACCGTTCTGGCAAAGCTTCTCGACGAGCGATTTCCCATGCTCGATCAGCCAGTGAATCTGCACGTCACCGGTTGCCACCACTCCTGTGCCCAACACTACATCGGCGACCTAGGCCTGATGGGTGTGAAGGTCTCCGGCGATGAGGGCTATCAGGTCCTCATCGCCGGCGGTACTGATCAGGACCAGGGACTTGCGCGCGAACTCATTCCCGCCATCCGCTTCTCGGAGCTACCCAGCAAAATGGAGAATCTCTTCGCCGGCTACATCGACGGCCGTCAACCCGAAGAAACTTTCCTGGCCTTCACCCGTCGGCACTCCATCGCCGAACTCCAATCGTTTTGCAACCCGCAGGAGGCTTGATCCATGCAGCCCACAGTGCCCTATATTCCCGAACACGCACCCTTCACGCCGGAGCAGCGCGGCTGGCTCAATGGCCTTATCGCGGGTCTCTTCTCCGTCGCTCCAGCAGCCCCGGCCACCACAGCAACGTCGCTCAAAATTGCAGTACTCTACGCTTCGCAGTCAGGAACGGCTGAAGGCCTGGCTCGCAAGGTCACAAAAGAACTCAAGGCACAGGGATACATCGCCTCACTCATCTCTCTTGAGGGTTACACCCCCGCCGCTCTCGCAGCAGAACGCTACGCCATCTTCATTGCCAGCACCTACGGTGAAGGCGACGCCCCCGAAGCAGTCCAACCCTTCTACGAGCAGCTTTGCCTCGAACACTTCCCGCGCTACGGAGATCTCTTCTACAGCGTCCTCGCGCTCGGCGACTCCAGCTATGAGCAGTTCTGTAAATTCGGCAGTGATCTCGACCACAAGCTTGCTTCTCTCGGAGGCGTACGCCTCTGTGATCGCATCGACTGCGATCTGGATCTCGACGAGCCTTTCACCCTGTGGCAGAACACACTGTTCACCCGTCTCACCGAGATCGTAACCGCGCGTCCTGCCTCCGAGACAGCCCCACCGTCTTTACTGTCTTCGGTAGCCGCGCCATCGCCCCGCGAACAAACGACTACACAGACATACACACGTGCTAACCCTTATCTCGCCGAAGTGGTTGCCAAGCGGCCCCTCACCCACGAGGTCTCGAGCAAGCTCACGCTGCACATGGCTTTGTCCATTCAGAACTCCGACTTAAAGTACGAGGCCGGTGACGCCTGTGGCATCCTTCCGCAGAATGACATACACCTCGTCGAAGAGATTCTGCACACGCTCAATTTCAGTCCCAAGGTCCCGGTCCAACTTCCACATGCCGGGGAAACAACGCTCCTCGACGCACTTCTCAATCACCTTCAGATCACGCGGCTGACCCGCAAAATGATCGAAGCATACTCGACCATCGGCAAGTGTCACACACTCTCCGGCCTGCTCGTTCCAGAGCAGCAGTCTCCCTTCGATAGATACACCTACGACCGTGGGCTCATCGATCTTCTGCACGACTATCCCGGCGTTCTTCTTGATCCCGCGGATTTCGTTGCGATGCTTCCCAAACTCGCGCCACGCCTGTACTCCATCTCATCGAGTCCGCACGCGCATGCAGGCGAGATTCACACCACCGTCGCCGTCGTTCGCTACCGCTCCCACGATCGCGAGCGAGGGGGAGTCTGCTCGACCCTGCTCGCCGACCGCATTCCCGCGGGCGAATGCGTGCCAATCTATATCCAGCCTAACAAGAAGTTTCGTCTGCCCCAACAGGCTGATGCGCCCATCATCATGATCGGTCCCGGCACGGGTGTCGCACCCTTCCGCAGTTTTCTGCACGAGCGCCGCGCCCTTGGCCACATCGGCCGCAACTGGCTCTTCTTCGGCGAGCGGAGTGCCAACACGGACTTTCTCTATCGCGAAGAATTTGAGTCCATGCAATCAGACAAGCACCTTACTCGTCTCGACCTCGCATTTTCTCGCGACCAGGAGCGCAAAGTGTACGTGCAGGACAAGATGCTGGAGCGGGCTCCTCTCTTCTGGTCCTGGCTTCAAGAGGGTGCGACGATCTACGTCTGCGGCGATGCCGCGCGCATGGCAAAGGACGTCGATGACGCGATCCGCTCGATCGTGGAGCAGCAGGGAAGGGTCAATAAGGAAGACGCCTTTGAATATGTTCAAGCTCTCAAAGATCAACACCGCTATCACCGCGATGTCTATTAGGAAGAGCAGAAGCCCGTTGGTTCATTGCTATCGACTCTGCTCTTTCCTTCCTGAAGGACGAGCTTCTCGATCATGCTCGCGGATCTTATTAATCACTTGCTGACGCGCGGGGTGAGGGTGCGCCCCGGATGATTAAATTGAAAGATTCAGCACACGGTTCAGTCGTTGAACAAAAACTGCAGGGTCCTGCAGCGGAACCCCTTCCATCAGCAGTGCTTGTTCAAAAAGCATCCACGCAGCGTCCTGAGTGATGGCATCATCAGTACGCGCAAGTAGCTTTTTAACAATCTCGTGATCGGGGTTAATCTCAAGCGTTGGCTTGGGCATCGGCATCTCTTTCTGGCCCATGGCGCGCAACATCTGCTGTATCTGCAACGAGGGTTCCTCTTCATCGGAGACGATACACGAGGGACTTCCGGCAAGCCGTACAGAGGCTCTAACATCCTTGACACGGTCCCCTAACGTAGCCTTCAACCTTTCGAGCAATGGCTTCAGAGCTTCTGCATTTCCTGTTTCTGCGTCGGCCTCATCGCCATCCTTCAAATCGTCGCTGGTCGAAGCCTTGTTGACTGCTTTCAGGTCGATCTCGCTGTACTTATCAACTCCGGAGAAGACAATTTCATCAATCTCATCATCGAGGATGAGAACCTCCAGATCCTTCTTCTTATAAATTTCAAGAAGGGGAGAGGTGCGAAGAAGTGATTCGGCGCCGCCTGTAATGTAATAGAGGCTCTTCTGACCCTCTTTCATCCGCGACTT
>JBDTDX010000058.1:0-6846 GCA_039922815.1 Granulicella sp. | reverse complement strand
GATCTATCCGCTGCGCGATCTGCTTGGCAGCATCCTGTGGCTGGGCAGCTATGGCGGCGACCGCTTCTACTATCGCGGCAAGATCTACCGGCTGAAGGATGGCGGGCAGGTCGAGGCGATGGAGTAGCAGTGTTTCAGAATCGGCTCAGCGATTGCTAAGAACGGTCTTGCCGCCACTTGCAGCCAGCGCGTGCACGACACCATAGGGGGTGAGGTTCTTCTCACGCCGGTCCGCGTTGTAGGTGAAGAGGAAGACGCGCTGCGGGCTTGCCCATAGTTTGTGGAGTGAGTCTTCGGTCTCGAAGATCTGTGGTGCATCCGGCCAGAAGCTGCCGTACCAGAGACCGTTGACGCGACCGTCGATCAGGTGAACCTGCTGGTGGGTGTAGAAGATGAGCGTTGAGCCAGAGGTGAGTTCGCCGTCGAGCACGATCAGATCGCCGGGCTTGCGGACCTGGTCGATTGCGAGTGCAAGCTGCTTCGAGCCGAGGATGGGATAGAAGCGGCGCAGTCCCTCGTGCGCGCAGGTCAGTGTAACGATCATCGCTGCGGCTAGTGTTAGATTCGCAGCGTAGCTTTTACCGCGGCGTCGGAGAAAATAACTGCCAAGCCCTGCGGCCAGCATACTCACCGCGACTCCTGCCAGCGGAGCACGGAAGAGGCCCATTGCTGCGCCCGTCAGGTCGAAGATGTGGCCGAGCGAGAGGTTGTAAAGGTCTGGGTTATTTGCCAGGAGTGCCGCAATATCGGTGCCAGGGGCGGGGTGCGGAGCCGTAATAGCGAAGTAGCCGCAGATCGCAGCGACCAGCGTTGTGAGCGGAACGAGCAGCCATGCGTCCCACAACAGCGCGCTGCGGCGAGCTCGCTGGCCTTCTTCGGAACCGCTTTCTGCACGCGCTAGTAGACCACCGGCCATCAACGCGAGCGCGGGAATCGCAGGCAGCGAGTAATACTCCTGCCGGTGCGAAATGCTGAAGAAACCAAGCACCAGCCCTGCCCATAGCATGAGCGAGAGCGCCGCTTCTCGTTGGCGTAGGGTGACCGGGTAGCGGTGCCCGAGGTTGCGAAGGTGTTCCCTGACCGCGCCCGGCAGAAAGGTCGTCCACGGCACCATCCAGATGGCCGTATAGATCCAGAAAAGCCAGACGGGCGTGTTGCCGTAGTCATGTGGAATGCGCTTGCCGACGAACCGGGCGAAGTGTTCGTTATAGAGATAGAACCACGCCCACCCGCCCGTCGCTGGCAGACCAATCCCGGCAGGAAGCGGAATAGCCGGGCTGCGCAGCGTTGCGAGAATGTGCCAGGGAGCAGCGATAGCGAGAAAGACAGCAGTGCTTGCAAGCAGATGCATCCGCGTGAGCAGCCGAAGTTGACCCGAGATCACGAGATACAGCAGTACAAAGCCCACGGGAAAGACCAGGCCGATCAAGCCCTTAGTCAACAGATTAAGTGCGAGTACGGCTGCGAAGCCGAAGCAGGGCATCAGCGCACTTCGCTGTTCGCGAATGCGATCCAGCGCGATCAGAAACAGATGCACGCCAAGCGTCATCCAGAGCGCGATGAGAATGTCGGGAATAAAGAAGCGGGTATAAAGATATGGCCCGATGCTGGTAGCGACGGCAAGTGCGGCATAGAGCCCGCCCCGTTCACTGAAGAGCCGCTTGCCTAGCGCATAAACGGCAAAGAAGAAAGCGAGCACAGCGAGCGCGAGCGGCAGCCGGGCGGCCCAGTCGTGCTCTCCAAAGACTGCCATCGAACCCGAAGCCATCCAGTACATCAGCGGTGGTTTGTCGAAGAAGCGCACGCCGTTGATGTAGGGCGTCACGAAGTCGTGCCGATGGAGCATCTCGCGCGCAATCTCGATGTAGATCGAGTCGACGTCATCGAGCAGGCCGGGCGAAAAAAGGCCGCCGATCTGGAGCAGCAGCCACGCCAGCGTAATGCCAAGCAGCGAAAGTAGATTGAAGCTTTGCGAACGCAGCACGGTGCTCCCTTCCTGGGGAGGCGCGGAGGCATTCTGAGGTGCAGGCGATATGCGTTCTGGCATCGAGCGGTGAGTGGGACCGGGTTACGGTGTGATTGTACTCATTGCGATCAAGGCAGTCGCAACGAGGTTGAGGAAGAGGAAACCGAATCGTCTAGTGGGACACGGTCAAGAGGGCGGTCGGTGATAAGCGCTTTGCCGGAGGTCTCTTCAAGCATCACCTGTCGAGAGCCAAGCAGTTGATCGACGGCGGCACGTTTTTCGAGTGGGACGAAGAGGATTTTGCGCTCGCCATTTCCCCATCCTGCAAGCAGATCGGAGTCGGTCAGAAAGATGTGCGGCGCGTCGGGAAAAGTCGATCCGAAGAGCATGGAAGTGGACCGCCCCTCGACGAGTGAGACATCGCGGCGCAGGTAGAACGGGATGGAGGAGCCATACGCCTGATCTCCGTAAAGCATCACGATGTTCTTCCCGGAGATTGCGTGGCTGCTCTCGAGGTCAAGAATCTTTTCGGCGAAGTCCTGCGACGAGAGCATCGGCGCAAACCGGACGAGTGCGATGTGCGCTGCAATCAGGAAGACGGCGCTGGTCACCGCGATCATGCTCGTCGCGGCCAGGTGGCGTTGCTGCTTTCGCAGGAGCCATGCGATCGCCGGGCCGATGGCAAACGCGGAGGCGGCAAGGACGGCGGGCAGGCGCAGCGCGGCGAAGGACGGCCCGGTGAGATCGAAGAAGTGGGACATCGACAGCGTGTATTCCCCGACGCCGCGATGCGCGAGTAGATCGCCAATATCGGCGATGAAAGGTTCGTGTCGCGATGTCCAAAGCCCATAGGCCAAGGCCCCGAAGATTGCCATTCCCAATATCGTGAACGCAGCGTGTGCGAAGGTGATTCCCCAGCGCGAGGTTCGCTCGGTTGCAAAGCTGCGTTCGGACTGAGCCAGCGCGCTCATCAACAGCATCAGTAGCGGAAGATATGCGGGGAAGGTGTAGTACTCCTGGTTTGTCGAGAGCGAAAAGAACACCAGAACAAGCGCGGAGAATACGGTCAACAGGAGCGTTGTGCGTTCGGCATAGCTTTCGAGATGAAGCAGCGGCGTCCCCGGCCCCGCGAGTCGCTGACGGCGATGGAGTTCGATCAGCAGGATCGCACCGCTGGCCACCGCTACCGTAAGCAGGTAGGGAAAGTGGAACATGCTGCGTAGCAAGATTCCGAGGATCGCAATTCCGTAGACAGTCCACAACGGCCAGTTCTCAAGCAAGGGGATACAGGCCTGCCGGTGACGCCGGAATGCTGCGTACGCCTGCATACAAAGCACGGGCAGGAATAAGGCCCACGGAAAGAGCCACACAAGATGCAGGCTCCAGAAGAGGTAGCCTGGAAGCTTGTTGTAGTCCATCGGAATGCGCTTGCCGAGGAACCGCAGAACATGTTCATTGACGAAGTAAAACCAGAAGAAACCGTGACCGTCCATCCCGCCCGTATTCCGGAGACCAGCGAGGATGTGCCATGGCGAGGCGATTGCCAGAAAAAGTAATCCACCGGTGAATGGTCGAAGAGTGCGCCAGCGGCGGTAGTCTCCGCTGAACACGAGATAAAGCCCCCCCGCTCCAAGGAAGAAGACCAGCGCCACCAATCCTTTGGAAAGTACGGCGAGTGCGAGCGTTGCCCACATGGCGTATGTGGAAAGATGCCTGCCGCCTTCGAGCGACTCCAACAGGCAATAGATCGTTGCGCACAGCAGCAGCGAGAGCAGCACCTCGGGGATGAAGATGCGTGTGAACAGGAAGACACCCGTCGCAGTGAGCGTGGCCACGCCGGTATAGAACGCCGTTCGTTGGCCGAACGCCTTGTCCGCCCAGGCATAGCCGAGCAGCGCCAGCAGAAGTACGCAGATTGCCTGCGGGAGATGTACCGCGAAGGTATTGAAGCCGAAGAATCGGAAGCTGATGGCCACGAGCCAGTAAGGCAGCGGAGCTTTCTCCAGGTACCGGATGTTGTTCACATGCAGCGTCACCCAGTCGCCAGTCAGCACGATGTGTCGTGCGGCACTGGCGTGGGTAGCATCGGCATCATCTAGCAGCGGCGGTGCGAACAAAGAGATAAAAAAGAGCAGCGCCCACAGTCCGCCCAGAAGAGCCAGCGCGCGCGAACGCCGGGGATCGTTGGGCAGGGTCACCGGTGCTTCGGCTGCCTGCGTCCCACCATGCAGCAGAGCTCCGTGAATAGCTTTAGGTTGCTGTGCGAGCATGATGGAACGCTGATCCTTAGAGTGGAAAGACTCAAAGATGAATCATGTTTGGATTGCTTGATCCCTGCGATTTGACGCATTCTGGTGCATGATGTCCCGGAATCAAGGGAGAAATCTCAAGGCGCGTGACGGCTTCTGTGAGCTTCGTTTGTCGAGTCTCTATGCAAACAAGGGGTGTCAGTAACGTGTCGTGGTGAGCCAGGTTCAGAAGAGGTGGTCTACTTCTTGGCGACCTTTTTCTTGACGACCTTTCGACGTAGCTTTCTGGCAGGAATGGCATAGAGCGAGCGGACGATTCGCGGGTCGAGCACCCATTGGAGAGTTGCCGGGCCGCGCGTCAGATTCAGGCGGGCGATGGACCCTTTGCGAAGCCTGATCTGCGCCTCGGTCTTGCTGGCTGCCGGGACGAGGAGCGAGCCAAGGAAGCTTTGTAGATTGGGGTTATGTCCCACAAATAAAACGTTTTCGCGGCTCCTGCACTCGTGGAGCAGCTTGTGAAAGTCAGCTAATTTTGCTGCGGGAGCGAGACCGTTTGCGTGGAGGATCGGCGCTTCGTATCCCATCTCGGTTCCGATGAGGGAGGCTGTCTGGAGCGAGCGCTTGAGCGGGCTGGAGACGATCAGGTCGAAGTTGATCTTCAGCCCGTTCAGGATGTAAGCGAGTTGGAGGCAGTGGCGTTTTCCGTCTTTATCGAGCGGACGTTTAACGTCCAGAAGAGGGTTGACGCGCTTTGTGCCCGCACTGGCGTGGCGGAGGATAAATAGGTTCATATAGCTGATTCCATTATAAATCGGCTTGATCTACGGGCGGTTTCGTACGATACAAGTCGGCTGGCGGGTCGGGAAATGATGGCTGTGGGTCGACTACGACTGGTCCGAACTCGCCCAGGGGTGGTTCGATGTGCTGCGGAGTGGGGATGAGGTCGGCTGGGGGTGCGGGTGGGTCGTAGTCGGTCGCTATGGGTGCTACTGATGGCATGAAATTTGTACGAGCGTGAATCTCTGGATCGGCTTCTTCGTTGAAAACAGGGAAGTTGAGGCTGAGTGTGGTTTCTGCTCCGCGCTGCCAGAAGCGGGTGAGCAGCATGAGGAAGAGGCCAGCCTGGGTGAGCGCAAAGAGGGGCCAGGAGCGGGGCTGGGCGAGGGTATGAACGGCGACGTAGCTGGTGCCTGCGATGGCCGCTAACCCCAATATTGACAGTAAGATAAAGGTTTCGTAGGCGCGCAGGAAGTTATGGCCGAGGGCGCGCAAGGCGGGCAAGATCGCCTTGCGGACGCGCCGGTCGGGCCTGCCGTTCGAACGAATCCGGAGGCCGACCTGGACGGTGTAAACCTCGACCAGATCGAAGTAAAGACGGATGACGGCGGCCACCAGCGCGAGGACCAGAATGCCTGCCATCTCGAGCAGAAATGCGGAGCGTTCCACGAAGTGAAGATCGATGTAATCGCTGTATTTTGAATAGATTACGCCCAGTGGGCCGAGCACGATGGCCATGACGATTACGTACAGAATCAGGATGCGGACGAACCGCCAGAAGTGCAGAATTCCGGCCTGAAGGAGGGTGGAGAGGCGGGCCGGAATGCCGGTCTGGTAGCAGAGCAGGGTGCCGGGGACGAGAAGGAAATAAGTGGTGAGAAACAGCAGGGTTGAGGTGCCGAAGGAAGAGCTAAGGCTACTGTTTTCAGAGAGTTTGAGGCCGAGAAAGCTGACGGTGCCGAGATCGAAGCCGTGATGCAGCGACTGGGCTGCGAGTGAGTTGTCGGTGATATGTCCAATGGCGTTCGAGGTGCGCAGGGTAGTGATGAAGGCGTAGAAGAGATTGAAAACAAAGGCCCATAGCAGTGCAGGGAGGCTGGCGAGCAGGAGCCGGAGGCCATGAAAGAGCAGGCTGCGATAGCGAATTGTCCGCTCTTCGATAGCGATTTCTTCGTCGATTTGTGGGTCTGTCCGGGTGTAAAGCATGGGTGCTTGCCTCGGGGAAACGGGTCGAAAACGGCAAAAAGTGTAGTTACAAATTTGTAGTGCTGTAGCTACAAAAATGTAGTGCTGTAGTTACAAATTTGTAGTTATAGAACTACAAATCTGGAGTTACGGGGTTGCGCTCCGAAAGATGTGATTCATGGTTCAAATTCCCTCAGTGGCTAAAGCCACCTTCTCAGCAAAATTCTTTCGGCGGGACTAAAGTCCCGCCCTTTCAAAACGAAAAGTTCTAATCTTTCAAAACAAAAAATTCTGATTTTTCAAAACAGAAATCTCGATCATTCAAAATAGAAATTCTTATCAAAAACCTCTTCCTCAGGGATGCGGCAGTTTTCTAAACCAGCCATGCGGCGAGTTGGCTGGCGAGTTGTTGGGCGGCTAGCAGGAGGTCGGTCAGCTTCCAGCGTGGGATCGCGTCTGCCTGTTTTGTGATGCTGTTGTTGAAGAGGTCGCGGTCGAGGGGGATGAGGTGGTCGGGGTCGATCTCGGCGGAGATGATTTTTGCTTTGCGGGTGTAGGTGAATTTTTTCCAGCGGTCGATGCCGTCCCAGGTTTCGCGGAGGCGGGTGCCGTCGTCGAAGACGATCTGGACGGTGACGGGGAGGATGAAGTTGCCTTTTCGGTGGAGGT
>JBDTDX010000057.1:0-2516 GCA_039922815.1 Granulicella sp. | reverse complement strand
CAGGAGTCCTTCTCTATAACACGCCAGTCTCCTATCAGCAGCAGTGGAACTTTGGTGTGGAACAGGAGCTATCACCCGGCTTTGTCTTCAACCTTAACTATGCGGGTAGCCATGGCGTGCACCTTCCAGTCAGTGGGCGTCCGAACGACTTGCAGCCACGCTACTATGGGGCACCGGGAGATGCTTCGCAGATTGCTTACCTCCAAGCGACGGTCCCGAACCCTTTCTTCGGGACCGTCACGACGGGGTCACTTGCCGCTTCGACTGTTCAACGCTCGCAGCTACTCTCCGCATTTCCACAGTACATATCCAACACAGCACTCGCGAATGGCTCTCTGACCTACAACTTCAATGGCATCGGTTCAGCTTCCTTCAATGCAATGCAGGCTGGTTTGAGTTATCACAAAGGAAGCAATCTGACCGGCTCCGTGTTCTACACCTTTTCCAAACTAGTGGGCAATGTGAGCGATCTCACGAATGGATTTCTGAATGCCAGTGGAACGCCAAGCTTTCAGAGTTACTATTTTTTCGACAGAGCGCATGAGCGGTCGGTTCTGGCAACCGATATCCCGCACCGAATTGTTGGCAGTTTCAACTATGCGATTCCTCTCGGGCGCGGAAAGCGTTTCGGCGGGAATATTCCGGTGTGGGCCGACGAGATTGTGGGCGGTTGGAAGCTGAACGGTATTGGATCCATTCAATCCGGAAATCCCCTCTCATTTGGAGAGACGGGAACGCAGGCGTTCGCGGGATCGAGGCCTACCTATGTCCCTGGAGTCAATCCGCTCACGACCGGATCGACCCATACACGGCTGGGCGGTGTTGGCCAATCGCAGGGTTACTTCAACGCTGGTGCCTTCCGCCTGAGTCAGGCATTTGAATTGGGAAACGTACCGCGTTCTGTGAGCCGTACGCGCTCCCCGCTTACCTTCCAAAATGACCTTTCAGCGATTAAAGACTTTTCGATCCATGATTCGATCCGTCTGCAATTCCGCCTCGAGGCATTCAACCTTTTCAATTCTGTTCAGTTTGGATATCCCAATACGACAGTTGGCTCGCCCACCTTTGGCTATATAACGACACAGGCAAACCTGCCAAGAAATGTTCAAGCAGCATTGAAGCTCTATTTCTAGCGGTCTGTCGCATTAACTGGCGCCGAGCCGTCCGAGCGGATCGAAGTTGTAGGACGCATCATGTTCAAGCGCCGACGTTTTCCTGTTGAGATCATTCTGGTGTGTGTTCGCTGATACTGCAAGTACGACATCAGCTATCGAGACCTGGTAGGGATGATGCAGGAGCTCGGCGGGGCAGTGGATCTGTCAACGATCATGGGCTGGGTGCATCCGCTCACGCCTGAGTTGGAGAAGCGGGTGCGCTGGCATCAAGGCTGCCGCGCGGCCTTCTAGCGAGTTGACAAGACGTATGTTAAGGGCGGCGGCAAGTGGAAGTATCTTTTCGCGCCGTCAACAAGCATGGCCGGCTTAGCGACTTCATATTGGCAGACCGTCGTAACACACGGGCGGCGCATCGTTTCCTGTGGAAGCCTGATTACCATGCGTCACTGGCCGCGGTCGTCGATCACCACCGACCAGCTTGGTTCCTATCCGAAAGCGGATATCGGGGAGCAACGGAACAGGAAACTTGCTTACGGATAGGGTTCGACTGCGCCTGAAACCCACTTTCCCAAGAAGGCAGGAGCTGACGCTCGATGAGTGAGTTGGCGATTATGCACTCATCGAGAACATTTGTATCCTTAGATTGTCAAACACGCCGCTGTCTATTGGGGTATGCGTTAGAAGAACCTGTCCCCTCAGGCAGTTTCAGTGTCTTGTGACTTATATTGACAGGTGTGAATAACGGAGGAAAGCAGCCAAAGCCGCGACGGCCAAGACCAAAGTTGTGAACTCAGCCGGAATAGGCTCCGGGGTGACAGAATTACAGTCAACATAGATGGATCCATCTCCCCTAAACGATAATAGACGGCCATTGCTCATGCTGGTACTGAGCATCTCAATTCAGGGTTTTCCTGGACCCCGTAGATCACGCAGCGTACTTTTCGCATAAAGCCCTGACAACTCTCGCTGGAAAGACCGCTCATGCTCCATTTAGGCGCTTCGAACACTGTTCTACCTAGCCAATAGATTGGCCATCGCGTGACGATTCGACCACGAACATCTCGGTTCACAAACTGTCGAACCTCATCCATGGCTGACCTGCTCCGGTTTGGATCTGTATATCTGCCCCAATTAAGGACGAGATGTGCCCCAACACGCTCCCACCGGAAACTGATGATATGTGAACAGTGCTACCCAGAAGCCTGGCGGCCCTGCATGAACTGGATCACACCTGTGTTAAACAAGGACGTAGATTTCCATTGGCCCATGGCTGCTTTTCAACAGCGAGAGCGTAATCATCGACAAGGTCTTCCGCTGGGCAGCATCGCGGACGAAGCGCTCGCCGGCTACCGCGATGATTGGCGACGCTGGGGCAAGGGATCCGCGCACCTGCAGCTGACC
>JBDTDX010000056.1:0-6813 GCA_039922815.1 Granulicella sp. | reverse complement strand
GCGATTCGCGAGGCACTGGACGCAGGCGGGCATGAGAATACGCCCGTGATGAGTTATGCGTCGAAGTTCTCGAGTGCGTTCTATGGACCGTTCCGCGATGCGGCGGATTCTGCTCCGCAGTTCGGCGATCGGCGCAGCTACCAGATGGACGGCGCGAATCTGCGCGAGGCCATGCGCGAGATCGACCAGGACATCGCCGAGGGCGCGGATATGCTGCTGATGAAGCCGGCGATGCCGTATCTCGATGTGATCCGCGAGGCGCGGACGCGGTACGATCTGCCACTGGGCGCATACCAGGTGTCGGGCGAGTTCTCGATGCTACATGCGGCGTTCGAGCGCGGCTGGCTGGAGCCTGAGCGGGCAATGATGGAGTCCCTGCTGAGCATTCGCAGGGCTGGCGCGGACTTTATCGTGACCTACTTTGCTAAGGCTGCGGCGCAGGTGCTGGGGTAGTCCCAGGGCCCCCTCAGGCCGGGTGGACTTTGAAGCGCGGCCAGGATCGCAGGCGCTGTTGGACACAGCGTCAGCCGCGGGGTCAGTATGACTGCTTACTGCGAGCCTTCTAAATCGGAGTAGCAGGCGGAGTGGGCGCGGTGGCGGTGGTTGACGCCGAGTTGGCTGCTTGTGAAGGTCCATCGAGGATGGCGTCAATGACGGTATCGGGGGTCAGGCCGGTCCACTTGCAGACGTTGGCGATGTAGGCGTTGGTCTGGTTCTCGACCGGGGGTGCCCAGCGGTTGAGCGCCTGGGAGACGGTGAGGCCCTTGTAGCCGTTGCTCTGGAAGAGGGCACGCATGCAGGCGAAGCCGTCGTCAGCTGAGTTGAAGATGGCGAAGCGCGGGTCGCCAGCAGTGGCTCCGTGGGCCTGTGTGAATTTGCCCCATTCGATGTCGCCGGGGTTGTTGTTGCGCTGTGGCCGGGTGTGGGCTAGGTAAAAGCCCTCTTCGCGGGCGACGGCCTGCATGAAGCTGTGGGGAATCTTCGGCAGGGGCTGGGTTGGGAAAGGGGTTGGCGGGGTCGGCGGAGTAGACATGGCTCAGGTCCTCAGGGATTAAGTATGTTGGAAGCCGGAAAAAAGGATTGCAAGTGCCCGGATGATCGTACATCTCAATTGAGACAAGCGTGACGCATAGTGCCGCCTGAGGCCTTCCAGCTGCGAATCGTTTCCAACAAAATCACCGTGGCGCAGGTGAGGGCGATCCAGACGACGACCTCTTCAAGAAAGGTTGCTTCCCTCGCGTTGTGACTATCCTGAGGGGTGGATGCGTGGCAATCATAACCGCTCATTGATCATGAGGTCGAGATATTTTTGGGTAATGATCGCCGCGTCGAACTGCTCCAGCCACTCCGGCTCTACGGTCTTGATCGTGCCCGAAAGGATGTTCAAAATCCCCTGCGCCAAAGCCTTGCTGTCATGCATGGGAACGAGTTCGCCGTACATGCCGTTGCGCAGGATCTCTGCCGGTCCGCTTGGGCAATCCGTAGACACGATCGGTATGCGCAGGGCGAGCGCTTCGAGAAGAGCCACCGGCAGTCCTTCCCATGTAGAGGACATGGCAAAGACACTCGATCTGGCCATGTAGGCTGCGGGGTTCATGACGAAACCCGGCAGAGAGACGTCCTGCTGCAGGCCGAGTTCGGTGATGAGGGAAGTCAGCCGGGCACGCTCGGAGCCTTCTCCTAGAATGACCAGTCGCGCCTCGCGTTGCTTCCTCACTTCGGCAAAAGCGTGCAGAAGGTTAGGAAAGTTCTTCTGCGTCTCCAGGCGCCCGATGGCGAGGATCACCGGGGGTGCGCCGGGGGCAAACCAGGGGTCGTCGAGCGGCTCCTTCGCCGTGGCCGCGAGGTGGACGAAGTCGATGGGATTGTAGATTGTCTGGACGAGATTCCGCGGAAGTTTGCTCACGCGGCACAAGTCGTCAGCGACGCCGTTCGAGACCGCGACGACGGCATCAGCCATGGGATAAAGCCGACGCGTCGTCCAGGGTAAAAGCATGCGCGGGCTCAGCTTGCGCCCCTCGCTCATGTGCGAGGAAAGGCTGGTGTGCTCGGAGAGGATCAGCCGCGTGTTGGTCCTGGCGAATCTTCGAGCCAGGCAGGCGATTTCATTGGAGAAGTGGGCGGCGGAGAGCAGGGCATCTGGGCGCTCTCTCCGGAGATACTCTGCCAGCTTGGGAACACGTTGCGCGATCTTGAAAGCTTCGAGCTTTACGACGCGGGTTTCTTCGGGAATGATCTTCTCAAAAGGCGAATAGTCCAGCCGATTCAGCACTAAATCGACGGCGATGCCCTGATCGAGAAAGCCCTGGATGAGGTTGAACATCACCCTCTCGATGCCGCCATTGAAGAGGGTATGGAGGTAGATGGCTATCCGGAAGGGCCTGGTCATCGAGCTCGTTGCTCTATGGTGATGTGTGGTCTGCTGCTGTTATGGAAAGCGGGGAAGCGCAGAAAGTGATTGGTGCGGTCGATCATGGAATCTCCGAGAGTGGACGTAGTTTACCGTATCTCTTTTCGTGTCGGTTGCCCGGCGTCTCACGCAGGAATTGCAAGGGGCCGGGTGATCGTCAATTGAGAAAGGCGTGGCGCAGGGAACGGCCCGAGGCCTTCCAGCTCCGGATGGTCTCGTACAGGATGACGGTGGCGTAGGTGACGGCGATCCAGACGACGACCTCCTCGATCGGAAGATTGTCCCACGCGGTGATGGTGAGGCCGATCATGCGGGTAGGCTGGAAGCCCCACCAGCGATAGGGAACGCCGAGCGTTGCCTCCCACAGCAGGCTGGTCAGCAGCAGAAAGAACAGGGTGAGCGAGAGCGCGCGCCAGTTGATGACCGGCAGCGCCGAGGGAAGCAATGCAGCCGATGGGCCGAGCGCGGCTACGGTGAGAAAGACAAAGTAGGCAGGAAATCCGGCCTCCGCGACAAAGAGGCGGCGATAGGCGATGGCGGCGGCGATCAGCGCGATGGCCCAGAGCAGCGACGCAGGGTGGAAGCGGAGCAGCCGCGAGAAATTGGTGCGCTCCGGGGCATCGCTGCGGACGCTGTAGGCGGCGAGCCAATACTCGTCGAACCAGATATAGAGCAGCAGGCAGGCGACGAAGCCGGTGAGGTAAAAGAGATACTCCTCCAGCGGAACGCCGCCACCTAGCGCAGGCGCTCGCACACCGAGGGTAGCGGCGGCATTGCCGAAGGTGAAGAAGGTGTTGGCGAAGAAGAAGTCCATCAGCGCGCCAATCGGAAACAGCAGTCCGATGGTGATGCCGAAGGCTTTGCGCGAGAGGTGCACGCCCTCCTGCGGCAGGAACCACAGGCCGATGACGACAATCGGGATGAGGAAGAGCAGCAGGCTGACGGAGTAGCCGTACGGTGAAGGATTGGCGACCGTGCTATCCACAATGGCGGGTATACGCACCGTGTGCAGCGTGAGCGCAGCCGGGATCGCCACCATGGCAAGCATCGCCAGGACGACGTGAAAGCTGGAGCGTGGTGACGCGGGGCCCGGGGGAGTTGCCATGGTGCTTCCTCCGCGGTGGGGTAGGCGAACTATACCATTCGGCAAAGCCCCGGGCGTGTAAATGCGCGTATTGGCTTACTTGACGACGTGGCTGCCGTGGGTGATGGCGGCTCCGGCGCGGAGGGCTGCGGCGACGGTGACGACCTCGGCAAGCTCTTGCTCTGATGCGCCCGCAGTGCGCGCTTTGCCGGTGTGAATCTCGAGGCAGTAGGGGCATTGTGTAGTGAGGGCTACAGCTACGGCGATGAGCTCCTTGTATTTTGAGGGAATGGCTCCGTCCGCCATTGCGGCCTTGTCGAAGGCCCAGAAGGCCTTCATGGCGTCGGGTGCGGCGGCGTCAAGGGATTTGAGCTTGGCGAGATTCTTCATGTCATACATAGGGGGATTCTCCTTTGCGCGTGAGACACGGAACAGCATGAAAAGGTTACGAGAAACTGGAGGCCTTCGAATGGCGATACCGTACCACTAATCGGCCATCGCGTCTTGCACAACGGGCCAATAGCGGGGGGTAGAGGGTAGAATCTTTCTGCGGGATTTCCTATCTAAATAGAGTGAGACTGGAGCAAAAACTTGGCGGATACGATCTTTGACTTAGTAGTGGTGGGTGGCGGACCGGCTGGGTATACATGCGCGATTCGCGCTTCGCAATATGGGCTGAAGGTGGCGCTGATCGACGCGAACGACCGGCTGGGCGGAACCTGCCTGCTGTGGGGCTGCATTCCAACCAAGGCGATGCTGTTCTCCGCCGAGCTGTGGGATCACCTGAAGCATGCGGACCGGTATGGCATTGAGGGTGTTGAAGGGCGCAAGGTGAACTGGACCGGCGTGCTCGCGCGTAAGGACGACGTGATTATGCGTCACACCAAGGGTCTCGACTTCCTGATGAAGAAGAACAAGATCAACGCCATCAAGGGTTATGGGCGGCTGACTGGCCCGGCGAAGGATGGCGTGCATTCGATTGAAGTGAAGGGTGCCGACGGCAAAACCCAGATTGTGCAGGCGAAGAAGGTCGTGCTGGCGATGGGCTCCGACGCGCGCATGCTGCCGGGCTACACGGCAGACGACACGATCATGACGAACATCGAGATCCTGAAGACGCCGACCATGCCGAAGTCTCTGGTCGTGGTGGGCGCAGGCGCGGTGGGCGTGGAGTTCGCGTCGGTCTTCAACAGCTTCGGTGCCGAGGTGACGATCCTCGAAGCGCTGCCGCGCATCGTGAATGTCGAAGATGAAGAGATCAGCAAGGAGCTGTTGCGTCAGTACAAGAAGCGCAACATCGACGTGCATGTCGGCGCGAAGGTCGACAAGATCGAGAAGAACAAGCAGGGCGCGCTGGTGCACTTCACCACCTCCGACGGCAAGGCCGCAACCAAGCAGGCGGAGAAGGTGCTGGTGGCCGTGGGCCGCGCCCCGCGTACCTACGACGCGGGATTGGATAAGACGAACATCAAGCCGGATCGCGGCTTCATCATGACGAACGAGTGGATGGAGACGACGGAGCCGGGTGTGTATGCGATTGGCGATATCGTCGCCGGGCTACCGCAGTTGGCGCATGTTGGCTCGATGAGCGGCATGGTTGTCGCGGCCAAGCTGGCGGGTAAGTATGCCAAGGCCGTGACCCGCAATCGTATTCCTGGCTGCACCTACACCGATCCGCAGATCGCCAGTATTGGCCTGACCGAGGCGCAAGCTAAGGAGAAGGGCCTCCAGGTAAAGGTGGGCAAGTTCCCGTTCGTCGGCAATTCGAAGGCTACGATTCTCGATGCGCATGACGGATTCATCAAGGTCGTCGCGGATGCAAAGTACGGCGAGATTCTTGGCGTCCACATCATCGGGCCGTACGCGACGGAGATCATTGCCGAAGCCGTGACCGCGATGGAGCTGGAAGCGACGATCGAGGAGATGATGTTCACCATCCACGCACACCCGACGGTCGCCGAGGCGCTGCTCGATGCGTTCTCAAGCGTCGAGGGCATGCCGATCAACGTGTAAGCTGGCGCAAGGGAAGTGCTCTCGTCACAGCCTCAGGTGAGGCTGTGACGTTCCATCGAAAGCACTGGATATACTGGTGATAGCTTGAGAGGCGGACCACCCATGACATATCAAGTCGTTCTTACTCACACGGAAGAAGGCTATAGCATCAACTGTCCAGCGCTTCCAGGATGCTGGTCCGAGGGTCAAACTGAAGCAGAAGCGCTTGAGAATATTCGCGACGCCATCAGCATGTATCTGGAGACGATCTCCGATTTGAACAAGGGTTGTGATGTACGTGAAGTTCAGGTCGCCTGATCGATGGGTGAGCTCGCGGGCATCTCACATCAGCGAGCAATCCGTGCTTTTGAACGTGCGGGCTTCGCCGTAAAGCGCGAAGGAAAGCACGTCTCCATGTGGAACGGCTCTCGCACCATCATCATTCCTCGCAACAATCCGATACAGTCTTTCACCTTGATCGGCATCGTCAAGAGTGCAGGGCTGACCGTAGATCAATTCCGTGAGTTGTTGTAGATGTACATCCACCTTCTCCAACTCGGACGGATCTCTTATGCGGAGGGGCTTGCTGTGCAGGCGCGGGTGGTGGCGGCGCGCAAGGCACAGGAGATTGGCGACACGCTGCTGTTAATGGAGCATCCCCCGGTGCTCACGCTGGGTCGCAACGCGCATCGTGAAAATGTGCTGCTGAGTGATGAAGAGCTGGCGGCGCGGGGTGTGGAGCTGCATGAGATCAACCGTGGCGGCGATGTGACCTATCACGGGCCGGGGCAGTTGGTGGGCTACCCGATCTTCGATCTGCGCGGCGATCTGCCCGGCAAAAAAGGGCCGCATCTGGGGCCAGTGGATTTTGTTCGCCTGATGGAGGAGGCGCTGATCCGGGCTTGTGCGGAGTTTGGCGTGACCACCCAGCGGGTCTGCAAGCGCACCGGCGTATGGACGATCGCGGGCGGGAGCATCCTCGAAAAAAAAGTGGTTGCAATTGGTGTGCATGTCTCGCAGGGGGTGACGTCCCACGGGTTTGCGCTGAATGTGTCGCCGGACCTGCGCGATTATCGGTGGATTGTAGCGTGTGGAATCGCAGACCGCGGCGTGACGAGTCTGGAGCTGGAGGCGGCTAGGGAGACGCCGGTCTCCATGGAAATTGCGGGAAATGCAGTGGCGCGAGGCTTCGGCCACGTCTTCAAGCGGCAGATGCTGGCCGTCGGGTCGGTCGAGGAGCTACTGGCGCAGGCTGCACCGGTTGCTATAACCGCTTTATAATCCACAATTGCGCCTGTTCTGTGCGGCGGCGCTTAAGCGAGCCAAC
>JBDTDX010000055.1:0-9627 GCA_039922815.1 Granulicella sp. | reverse complement strand
CGCGGCTTCGACGTCGTGAAGCTCGTCGGCCAGCTCACCGGCTTCTCCGAGGCCTCCCCCACCGACGCCCTCCGCGCGCGCCTCTCAACGCAGGATGAAGAGATGAAAAAGCTCCGCCGCGAACTCGACCAACTCCGCATGAAAGCCGCCTCCGCCTCCACCGCCGACTCCGCCTCCTCAGCCGTCGAAGTCAAAGGCATCAAGGTTCTCGCCCAGCGCGTCGACGGCCTCGACAAGAACCAGATGCGCGAGCTCGTCGACAATCTCCGTGGCAAGCTCGGCTCCGGCATCGTCATCCTCGGAGCCGCCGCCGAAGGCAAAGTCTCCCTCATCGTCGGCGTCACCAAAGACCTCACCCCCCGCATTCAGGCAGGAAAGATCGTCGGCCAGCTCGCCACGCAGGTAGGCGGCAAAGGCGGCGGTCGCCCCGACCTAGCCGAAGCCGGCGGCACCAACCCCGGAGCCCTCGACGCCGCCCTCACCCACGCCCCCGAAGTCGTAGGCAATTTACTTGACTAGTCTTCAAATAATTTGAAGAGAATGCGGCAATTTCTAGCTAATGCCAGTCACGCAATATCGATTTGAATGATGCCAATGCCCCTTTCTGTACTCATAGACCTGAGTACTGGAGCCACCAAAACCGACTCCCTCAAAGCTGACATTCAATGCTGCCCGATGATGCTTTCGATCGAAAATGATCTCTGACAAAGTAAACGCGCTGTCAGGCTTTTGGGGCACCTGAGGTATTTCGTCGGTACTAGAGGTTGAATGCGGGAAGATTCTGATGCCAAAACTGCTCTGCAAACCGATATTGCGATGAACGACGGTAGGATCAACGAGATTTAAATTGTGATTGTGAACGAATGTTGCGGGCCACCTGTGTACTTGCTGCGGAATGATTTTAGAAAATCCACGCATGCACCCTGCATAGTCTCCCTCATCGGGCTGCAAAATGCCTGTAAGTTCAGCAAGGTTGATCGTGTCAGAAGAATCAGTAAGCTTGCGGTAGTCTTGGAAAAAATCGGCGTAGAAATCAAGCTGTTCTCGGCTTAAAGATTTTGAAGATACTTGTACTGGCGACTGAGAGACAGCCATAGAAGGCTTAGCTCCAAGTAAAGTCAGATCGAACGCAAATACTACTCTCGATGACGCAGTCTTCATAAGAGGTTAGACACCGCCCTTACCTATATCGATCCTTAGCCTTCTTTGCAGGCTCGTTGAGAATTTATAAAGAGTGCCGCCGGAAGTACCCCATACAATTCGCGCGCGGTTTCCCTCGCCTGACCGCTTAAACTGGCTTGAAGGGTGGGCCAGTTGCACTGCTTCTCTCCAGCACGCGCCTCACGGTGGACGGCAGCCTTGTTGCTGCTGACAACCTGCGCCTACGCCCGCCCCGTAAAGCCCACTCTCCGCACCCAGACCACTCCCTGGGAAGACGCCGAGCGCGGTCGCGAGACCCTCGAAGCCATCCCCGCCTCCGCCCGCACCAAAGCAGATTACGACCGCGCGCTCGATCGATTTCGCGCGATCTATCACGCATCTCCCAGCGACCTGCACGCCCCCGCCAGCATCTACGCCGTCGCTGAACTGCTCGCCGATCAGGGCCGTACCCGCCACGATCCCAGGAGCCTCACCGCAGCCGTTGGCCAGTATGAATTTCTGCGGACACAATATCCCGCCAGCTTCCTCCGCGTACCGGCTCTCTTAGCTGAAGCGCAGATCCAGCAAAACGATCTCAAGGATGCAAAGAGCGCGAAGGAGCGCTACCAACTCCTCCTCAAGCAATCTCCACAGAGCAGCGAAGCCGAAGAGGCCCGCGCCGCTCTCGACGAGATGAGCCATCCCAGTCGCAACGCAAAATCCACTCGCACCACAACCCCTTCGACCGCTGCGACCCGGCAGAATCCTCCCACCGTCGCATCCGCGAAGATCGACAACGCAACACCACCGCCAGCAACCCCAGTGGATCTCCCGCAAGTAGAAGCCGCCAAACCCGACCCCAAACGCACCGGCCCGCTCGCCCTCGTCTCTGGCATCCGCCACTGGTCCACGCCCAGCTATACCCGTGTCGTCATCGACCTCGGCGACAACGTCACCTACGAAGCCGCCCGCGTCCCCAATCCCGACCGGATCTACTTCGATCTGCACGGCACACGCCTCGCCCCCGAACTGGTCGCCAAAAACTTCTCCGTCACCGACGACGGCTTTCTCAAACGCATCCGCGCCGCCCAGTTCCGCGACCAGATGACCCGCGTCGTCCTCGACGTCAACGACGTCACCGAGTACTCCGCCTTCCTTCTCCCCAACCCCTACCGCCTCATCATCGACATCCACGGCCGCACTAAATCCAACGCCCCCCGCACCTCGCTCGCCTCACTCCCACCCGAGGCCACCGTCATGAAGCCCAGCGGCCAGCTCAAGACCTCCGCACCGCCGCCAACTTCGCCCGTCCCCAACACCACTGCGGTCCAGTCCCGAAGCTCCAACGATGTTGCCTCTCTGAGCAATCAGCCAGACCGCATCGAGGCCACCAGCCATCCCACCTCGAAACCCATCTCCGCAGTCGTCACCCCTCCCGAAGACCGCCCCCCCGCCGACACCACGCGCTCACCTTCCTCCCTCCCCGAAAACGGAGCGACTACAGCCTCGTCCTTAACAGCCACCATCACCGCTCCGAAAAAACGTACCAAGCCCCGCACCCCGCCACCAGTCGACTCCAACCCTGCCCGCGCCGCCGTACCCACCGCCGACGGTGAAACCTCCCTCGTCCGCGCCCTCGGCCTCAAAATCGGCCGCATTGTCATCGACGCCGGCCACGGCGGACACGACTCCGGCACCCTCGGTGTCGGAGGCATCCAGGAGAAAGACGTCGTCCTCGACGTCGCTCTCCGCCTCGGCAAGCTCCTCCACGACCGCCTCGGTGCCGAGATCATCTACACCCGCTCCGACGACACCTTCATCCCGCTCGAAACCCGCACCGCCATCGCCAACAAGGCCCAGGCCGACCTCTTCCTCTCCATCCACGCCAACTCCTCGCCCGATGCCTCCGCACGCGGCGTCGAAACCTACTACCTCAACTTCACCTCGCAACCCGACGCCCTCGAGGTCGCCGCCCGCGAGAACGCCGTCTCCGACCAGTCCATCCACCAGCTCTCCGATCTCGTCAAAAAGATCGCTCTCAAAGAGAAGATCGATGAGTCGCGCGAGTTCGCCGCCAATGTCGAAGAAAGCCTCTACAGCGGCCTGCATGCAGGCAACGCCGGCCTGAAGAATCGCGGCGTCAAAAAGGCCCCGTTCGTCGTTCTGATCGGCGCGAACATGCCCTCCATCCTCGCCGAAATCTCCTTCGTCACCAATGAGCGCGATGCCAGCCAGCTCGAACAGCCCGCCTACCGCCAGCGCGTCGCCGAAAGCCTCTACAAAGGCGTAGCCAAATACGCCTCCGGCCTCTCAAGCGCAGCCCCACCCGTCGAACAAGCCCGCGGCCAGTAGCCCCATACCACTGGGCTTCCCTATTCGCCCTCGTGTAGTCTGAGCAATAGTATGGGCGCTCTCCCCCGAAGGACCACCGTTTCCCGCAGCCTGGCAGGCCTCTGCCTCGCCGCCGCCATCAGTATCGCTCTCCCTGCCTCCGCGCAGACTATGCTGGTTGGCCCCCCACTTCCCCTGCTGCCCCAACACATTGGCCTCTGGCAGATGCACGATCAGGCGACCCTCAGCACCGATCCCGATCAAGCCGATGCTCCCCACGCCGCCCAGTTGAAGGAAGACGGCTTCACCCGTTCTGCCACCGCCCACTATCAGCGCGGCCCCGCTTCGCTCGACGTTAAGGTCCTTCAATTCATCGACGCCACCGGCGCATCCGCCGCCTGGAGCTACTATCGCGCCATCACCCCCACCCTGCGCCCACTGACCATCAAGCTCGGTGCCGAATCCGCCGCCAGCGAAAGCGAAGTTCTCTTCCGCGCAGAAAACTCGATCGTCATCGCGACCGGCTCCCGCGTTGCACCCAGTGAGCTGCAACCCATCGCCGTAGGCATCCCCAAGGTCGGCGGCGCCAAGGGCATGTCCCCGCTCCTCCCCACCCTGCTGCCGGAAAAAGGCCTTGAGCCAACGACCATCCGTTACGCCCTCGGACCAGCCAGCTACGCTGCGTCGGGCGGCTTCCTCCCAGCCGAGATGCTCGGCTTCGACAAGGCAGCCGAGGCCGTCACCGCCAACTACACCGGCCGGCCGGGCAAAGGCGTCCTTACCCTGCTCCTCTACCCCACGCCTCAGATCGCCGGAAACCATGGCCGCGACATCACCGCATGGCTCAACGCGCATCCGGACGGCCTGGGCACCATCAAGCTCCGCCGCGAGGGCCCCCTCGTTCTCCTCATCACCGGCAGCTTCCCTCCCGAGGAGGCTCAGCACATCCTCGAAAACATCCATCTCCGCCCCCAGGTCACCTGGGATAAAAAGCTCGAGCCGGAGTTCCATGCCGAGGTTCAGAAGACTGCCAGTCTCCTCACCAGCATCCTCGTCCTTTCCGGCCTGCTCATGCTGGCCGCCATCTTCATGGCGCTCTTCTTCGGCTTCGGACGCGCCACCATCCGCGTCATGCGGGGCAAGCCGGCCGCCAGCGAACCGGAATTTCTGGCCCTCGGCCTCGCACGCGGACCCGTTAAAGCAATCAGCCGCAAAGACAACCCCGCCATCAAATAGTTACTTTTCAGCATTCCAAAACGAGCCAGAAAGTGAACCAGACATGGTGCAGACTCGAAGCTAACGGCCTCATTCCAAGTGGCTTTCAAAAAATCCACAGTCGAGAAAAGCGAAACAAAGACGAATCTAGACGCTATCTTTCGCCCGTGAGCCCCGGAGTAACTTACTCATACATAACCAGTTAGGCAGCGCCTAATTCGTCCTTGACACACGTTTTGGCCGAACTTAGTATTTCGCCAGAAAGTTCTGATGGCTTTGCCTCCGTTGGAACTGTTCTCCCTAAAGAAAGGGCTGCCCTGTTGCCGGGTGGCCCTTTCGTCGTTTACCCGTCTCTCACCTGCTACCATCCGCCTATGGAGCCGCACGCGCCGACGCATCCCACACCACTGCTCAGCGCCAGCGCTCTCGTCAAGGACTACACCACCGACCGAGGCATCACACGCGTCGTCGACAACGTCTCCTTCGACATCCATCACGGTGAAACGCTCGGCCTCGTCGGTGAGTCCGGCTCCGGCAAAAGCACCATCGCCCGCATGCTCCTCTGCCTCATCGAACCCACTGCAGGAAGCATTCACTTCGACGGCGAAGATCTCCTCGCCGCCACTCCGCGTCGTCTGCGCGCTCTACGCCGCCAGATACAAATCGTCTTTCAGGATCCCTACGCCGCGCTCAACCCACGCATGCGTGTCCGCCAGATTCTCGCCGAACCCTTCGCCATTCATCGCGAACCCCTCGCCCCCACGCGCACGCTCGAACTCCTCACCACCGTCGGCCTCGATGCCTCCGCACTCGATCGTTACCCGCACGAGTTCTCCGGCGGCCAGCGTCAGCGCATCAACATCGCCCGCGCTCTTGCTCTCAAACCACAGTTCCTCGTTTTGGACGAGCCTGTCAGCGCACTCGACGTCAGCGTCGGCGCTCAGGTCATCAACCTCCTCCGCGATCTCCAGCGCGAACACGGCCTTACCTATCTCTTCATCTCGCACTCCATGCCGCTCGTTCGCTACCTCTGCGACCGCATCGCCGTCCTCCACCACGGTCGCCTGGTCGAGCTAGGCACCAGCGAGCAGGTCTGCACCAACCCCGCAAACCCCTACACCCAGCAACTCATCACCGCCACCCCCGAACTCCCCGCCTGACCAGCAACTACAATGAATTAACCATGCATCTCAGCCTCACTATGCAGTGGCGGTTTCTCTGGCTCGTCACCGCATCCTTTATCGCCGGCGTCATGAACGCCATGGCCGGAGGAGGATCGTTCCTCTCCTTTCCTGCCATGATGGCGATGGGCGTCCTGCCCATCCCGGCCAACGCCACCAACACCGTCGCCCTCTGGCCCGGCCAGCTTACCTCGGTCGCCAAGCTGCGTTCGGACCTGCGTCGTGATCTGCTTCCGGTCATCGTCATCAGCTCCATCCTTGGCGGTATCAGCGGAGCCGTTGTGCTGCTCCGCACCCACCAGATCACCTTCCTGCGAATCCTCCCCTGGATGCTGCTCAGCGCGTCCCTTCTCTTCGGCATCAGCGGTCCCGTCTCCCGATGGCTGCGCAACCGCTCCTCCGAGCAACACGTGCAAAAGACACCCGCGCTCCTTCCTCTGTTCCTCGCATTGCTGCCCATCTGCTTTTACATCGGCTACTTCGGCGCAGGCGCGGGCTTCCTCGTCATGAGCGCGCTGTCCCTCTTCGGCGTCGAGGAGATGCACCAGCTCAACTCTCTCAAAGTCCTCGCCGCCTGCCTCTCAAATCTCTGCGCGGTCTTCACCTTCATCTTCAGCGGAGCCATTATCTGGCATTACTGCCTCATCTCCATGGTCTTCGCCGCGCTGGGCGGCTACATCGGTGCGCACTACGCACGGCGCATGAACAGCAGCGCCCTCCGCGTCATCGTCGTCACCGTCGGCCTCATGATCTCCGCCTACTTCTTCTGGAGACAGCCATGATCTCGTCTATCCTTGCCTTGAAAGAGCACTTAGTCCGGGAGCACTCTTCCTCGCGGCTCTGCCGCAGAATCGAATCCATTTTATGAGCCATGAAGGAATCCGTATCACCAGCGCCAGCAACGCAGAGCATGGGGAAAACGAAGAAGTAAAGCTTCCCGCCGATGCTTCTACCCCGCAGAAAGTCCGCGTTAACAAGACCGCCGGTACGGGCGTCGAGATCGACTGGAAGGATGGCCACAAGAGTACATGGAGCTTCGGGTGGCTACGCAACGCCTGCCCGTGTGCCACCTGCGCGGAGGAGCGCAGCCAGACCGGACGGGCGCTGGGCGCGGGCAAGCCGAAGACTGAGATGCAGCAGGCACTGGCAATGTACGAAGCTCCGATACGTCCGACAGAGGCAATCCCCGCGGGCAAGTATGCGATCAAGTTCAAGTGGAGCGATGGTCATCAGACCGGTATCTATTCGTGGGATTATTTGCGGCGCGTCTGCCAGTGCCCGCAATGTGTGTCGGAGAGGGTCACGAAATAGTCTCTTCTGGAACCAGCAAACGCAGCGCCTCGTCCACCGTATCGGCGACCAGCACAATCTCGCGGTTCTTCCGCTTCAACATCCCCTGCTCGACCGCATGATCCAGGAACTCAAGCAGCTTGTCGTAAAAGCCATTCGTGTTCAGCAGCAGGATCGGCTTCGTATGAAGCTTCAGCGTCTGCCACGCCAGCACCTCGAAGACCTCTTCCAGCGTCCCAAAGCCGCCCGGCAGCACCAGAAACGCATCCGCGAGCTCCGCCATCTTCGCCTTGCGCGTATGCATGGTATCGACCACATGCAGCTCCGTGCAGCCGCAATACGCGACTTCCATCGCGACCAGCACCTCGGGGATCACGCCGACAACACAGCCGCCCTTCGCAAGCGTTGCATCCGCAACAGCCCGCATCAGCCCAATTGCAGCGCCGCCATAGACCATACGAATGTTGCGATTCCCAAGCGCCGCACCCAACTCCGCAGCCGCAGCGCAATAACAAGGATCGGCACCATCAGCCGAGGCACAAAACACCGCAATCGTTTGAATCATCTATTAAGAGTAACAAGCGGCGAAGAATAATAAGCGGTAAGACTAAAAAAGCGATGCAGGCCGGCCGCTGCATCCACCAGCGACCGGCACCGCCACTACCGCAGCGTAATCGTCGCATCGCTCAGGTCGTTGGAAACCTCTTCCACCAGCGACCCCGCCTTGCGCGTCGCCGTCGCCGTGTTGGTCACAATGCGCGTCCCCACAGGCAGTTTCACCTTTACGGTCTTCCCGCTTTCAATCGTCATCACGCTGTCGCCAACCTTCAGCTCCATCGCAGCGCCCGAGTCATTGCGGAGGCTGAACGTGACCGTCTTGCTCTTGGTGAATCCCACGTAAGTGAGCGAGGGTGTATCCGCAGTCCGGGCATACACAGCGGTAGACGCACCCATGCAGGCAACAGCAACAGCAGCGACAAATACAGAACGAATCTTCATAACGGCTCCCCATACTTCAAAGTTGCGACGGGAAGCTCTCTGCCATGGTTCAGGAAGCTTGGTCGTGAAATAACCTACGCTAAAAAGTTTCCGTCGGTTCCCTCTTTTTTAGAAAAAACATTTGTCAGCACGCATCCGTTTCGCTTGTCATGCCACAGCGCAGCAAAGGGACCCGCGTGTGTCTTTGCCCACCCAATCCCCGACAACGATAAAATAGAGTGCAGGACACCCATCGCATTGCATCACTTACTCGAAAACATGAACCCCCAGCAGCAGGAAGGCATCCAGGCCGTTGACGGCCCAGTGCTTCTGCTCGCCGGTGCAGGCTCCGGCAAAACCCGCGTCATCACGCATCGCATCGCTTATCTCATTGAAGAGCGAGGCGTTCCCGCCGACTCCATCCTCGCTGTCACCTTCACCAACAAGGCCGCGAAAGAGATGGCCGAGCGCGTCGAAAAGATCCTCGGCCACTCGTCACTCGCACGCCCCATGCTCAGCACCTTCCACAGCTTCTGCGTCCGCGTTCTGCGCCGCGACATCGAAGCGCTCCGCATCAACAACGTAGGCCTCACCCGCACCTTCGCCATCTACGACGAGACCGATCAGCAAGCCGTCGTCAAGCAGGCGCTCAAGCGTCTCGCCATCGATGACAAATCCCTCAAGCCCCGCGTCGCCCTTGGCCGCATCAGTTGGGCGAAGAACCACATGATCGACCCGCAGGAATACTTCCTCGCGTCGACCAATCCCATGGAAGAAAAGATCGCGCACATCTTCGAGATCTATCGCAAGGAGCTGGCCAAAGCCAACGCGCTCGACTTCGACGACCTCCTCCTCGAAGCCGTGCGCCTGCTCAAATCTTCCAGCGAAGTTCGCGAGCGCTACAACCGCCGCTACCAATACGTCATGATCGACGAGTACCAGGACACCAACCGTCCCCAGTACGAACTCATGAAGCTCCTCGCCGGCAAGCATCACAACGTCTGCGTCGTCGGCGACGAAGACCAGTCCATCTACAGCTGGCGCGGCGCGGATATCAAAAATATCCTCGAGTTCGAACGCGACTTCCCCAACACCCGCACCATCCGCCTCGAACAGAACTACCGCTCCACGCAGGTCATCCTCGAAGGTGCCTCCGCCGTCGTTGCGCACAACCTCCAGCGCAAAGGGAAGAATCTCTTCACCACCCGCGAAGGCGGCTCGCTCCTCGGCTACTACGAAGCACCCGACGGCGAGAACGAAGCCCTCTTCATCGCTGACCGCATCAACCGCTACCTCCGCGAAGCGGGTCAATCCGCGGACCAGCCCCGCTGCGCCGTCCTCTATCGCACCAACTCGCAGTCCCGCCTCGTGGAAGAAGCCCTCCGCCGCTATCAGATCCAATACCACATGGTCGGCGGCTTCTCCTTCTACGACCGCGCCGAAGTAAAAGACATCCTCAGCTACCTCAAACTGGTCCAAAACCCGCACGACT
>JBDTDX010000054.1:0-11710 GCA_039922815.1 Granulicella sp. | reverse complement strand
ATGGCCTTTAAGACTTGGCTACTCTCCGTTTATCAATCACATACTGATCGAGGAGGCACTGACCGGGTACACCGAGATCGTTCCTGACGGTCGAATAAACTCTTCCAGCGATTGCACCTGGCATTTGCTTGAAATGCTTGAGGACGGGCGATTAGACGCGGCAATCGTAACCCTTCCCATCTACTCTACGAGACGCGGCTCATGCAACAGGTGATCTGCAAAGACAGGTTGATGATTTGATTACGTAATGACGATCCTCTCGCAAGCGAATCTCAGATTCCCAAGTCAGCGATCCCCGACCGGCTTCGGATCATGTTCGAGCGTAGCTATCACCCGCTGCTTCATGACGAGATCATGAAGACCTTCAAGAGGATCGGCATCACTCTGAATCCCACTGAAACCTTCTCAGCTCCTTCGGAGATGCAATTCATGGTCCAGCAGCGAGGCTGCTTCGGATTGGTGCGGGAAGGAATTCCTCTTGACCCAGGATTGGTTGCGCTTCCCATGGAAGGAATCAGCCCGCGATCACCAATGCATTGGTCTTTAGTACCCAGCAGGACAGGCCCATCCTTCCGATGCTCGCGTACCGGATGACTCAGCGGTGTGCTCGGAGATCGACAAGCAGTTCCAAGAAACCCGTTCAAAGGGTTGGCAATCCATCGGACACCAGCATCCGCAGGGCAGGATAAATCTTTACTCGCAAGACCTCACGAGGGGCTATCACTCGATAGCAAATCACGATTGAACGCGAGGATTTTTGCGCCCTAAAGTCACGACATATCACGACTGAAACCCAGTCGATGGAGATGCCGATGATTCGCAGGAACCGTGATGCCAGTCGCCCAAACTTCAACCCAACCAATTCCAAGTTCGCCAGCTGGCGTGCTTCCTACCTCAAGACGAAGTTAGCCACGCTCTCCGCGTGATGGCTCCCGCCTTCGTTGCGCTCACGTTTGCGAGCGTTGCCCATGCCTAAGGAACGATGGATTTCCCTGGCGCAACCACGCTGATGGAAACTTTCAAGACGTTCGCAATCTATGCGGGAGCGATCATCTATTTCGGCGGTTTGATCTTCGCTGGAATTCGGATGATGAGCGGCCGCTTTCAGGACGCTATTCCAGGCCTCTTCGGTGCGCTCTTTGGCGCTGGAGTTCTGGGCTGGGCGCGGGCTGGATTGGCTCGCTAACCGGGCAGTCGATATAGGAGCTGCCATGCATACGACCAAACGGGGAGAATGGTAGCAACTGAGTAAAGGTTGCGCTCGTTGCGGGACTTAACCCAACATCTGACGACACGAGCTGACGCAGCCATGCAGCATCTATATAGAGGTGGCTTGCGAGACGCCGACGTTTCTATCAACAAGGAAGGACCGCTAGCGATCAGGGCTCCCTCTCAGGAGCCCAGACCGAAGTCCTTAAGGCAGTTCCCACACCCACAAGACCGACGACTTCGATCCTCGCACGGTACCGAGTTCAGGTGCTGCGTACAAGGCGGTGTTGCCCTGGAGCCCGGGATTTCCCACTGCCATCGCGATGTACTGCTTGCCGTCCACCATGTAGGTAATTGGAAAAGCATTCGGTATGTCGTTCAGTCGCGGACTCGTCCACAGCAATTTACCGTCGCGGGCATCGAACGCGCGGAAAAAGCGATCCGGCGTTCCTGAAAACACCAAACCTCCTTCGGTTGTGAGCACCCCGGTCGATTGCGGGACCCGTGTGCGAATATCCCATGTAAGCTTCTGCGTATCCACATTCAGCGCCAGAAACCGGCCCGGTGTGTCACCCATTTTATTCATGCACGTATCGGAGATCGGCAAGTAATATAAATGCGTTGTCGAATTGTAAGCGCCGGAAGGGAAGTTTCTAGCGCCGCCATTGGTCGGGCAGCGGGTCACGCCGGGTGGAGGCGGTTCGGGTAGAAACGTCCTTGCTCCGGTCACAGGATCGATCGAAGTGATGACATTTTGCGCACCTGGATCGACTGCAAACAGGAACTTACCGGTCGCAGCATCCAGCGCCTCGAAGACGGCTGCCTTGCCGGTGGTGATGACGGCCTTGTAGTGCTGCCCACGGACGGTCACCGGCACAATAACATGATCAAAGGCGTAGTCCTGGTCGTAGGGATCTCCACTGATGTGCTGGTAGTACCAGACGAGCTTGCCGGTGTCGGGATTCAGCGCCAGGGTGCTGTCGGCATAGAGCACCTTCGCGCCGAAGGTACCGCGGGTAACTGTTGACCAGGGCGAAGGCGAGCCGGTGCCCCAGTAGGTCAAATTCAACTCCGGATCGTACTGTCCAGCCTCCCAGATGGCGGCGCCAGCGCGCTTGTCGTCCGGCAGATTGTTCCAGGTGTCGCCGCCCGGCTCGTCATGGTGCGCGATCGTGTTGAACCGCCACAGTTCCTTGCCTGTCGCCAGATCGTGACCGGTGATGAAGCAGCCGCCCTTCGGGGAGTAGCCTTCCACTTTGCCGCCCTGCTGATTAGCGCTCCCGGGACCGCAGTTGCCGGCACCCATGAGCACTTTGTCCTTGATGACCAGTGGGCCACTGTTGTAGGTGCGTTCGCTCTTGTAGTCATCGGTCACGACATCCCACACTACCTTGCCGGTCTTGATGTCCAGCGCAATCAGGTGCATGTCGATCGTGCCAAAGATCAGCTTGTTGCCGCCAATCGCAAGACTTCGCTTGACTCGGTAAAAGCCTGGCAACGACGGATAATCATCCGGCAAGGTGTGGACGTACTGCCAGAGCAGGGTGCCGGTCTTTGCGTCGAGCGCCTGAATCGTATCCCCGAAATTCCACAGGAACATAATGCCGTCATGCACCAGCGGCGTGGTTTCAGTGACGGCGTCCGGTTCCGAATTCATGCTGAACGTCCATGAAACCTTCAGGTTTTTCACGTTCTCGCGATTGATCTGCTTCAGCGGGCTGTCGGCCCAGCCGTTGTACGTGCGGCGCCAGTTGAGCCAGTCGCCGGGAGGAGGATTGAGCTGCATCTCGTTGGTCACCGGCGTCAGTTTATCGAGCGGCGCGCGCAGGGCCGCGAGCGCAGCCTTGGCGTATGGCGAATCCATCGGCCGCACTGGCCTTGGCCGCTCCGGACCTTGCACGGGCGTCCCGGTCGTTGGGTTTACCTTGGGAGTCGCGGACGTCTGGGCCAGGACGACGCCGGACAAGAGCGTCGACGCGACGAAATACGCGCCGATGGAGCGCGTCAGTTTCAGTGCGAAAATTCTCGACAAATGCATGTGATGTTTCCTCCGAGCCTGCCCCAAAATAGAGAGTCTGCTCTGTGTTTCGTACTGAGATGAGCGACAGAAACAACGGCCTGTCGCCGCCGACGCTCCTTCGCTTCGTATGCCTAGACATACTATTCGGTTAATGCAATCTGCGTTGAGTTTTTTTCTGGTCCGATCAGTCAATAGTTCCAGACCGAACACTGCGTTCCATTCCTGCGCACGCACGCCACCGTCGCCAGCGCTGAACCAGAAGCGCCCCGCAGGAAAATGTCTTCAGATACCCGTTCACCCGGCTTAGGGCCAAACGCCCGAGGCCGAAGATTCTTGTCTGGTTGGCACCCACGTCATCTGTAGTGCCACGTTGCCCAGAGGAGCAGTGCCAGATGCTACCCGACGGAGATCCTGCGTATCTCTTCGCCCCACGTCAAACACGAAGGATGTCACGATTCCGGCAGGTTGTAGCTGCCAGCAGAAACGTCAGCCCCGTTCAGAAACAACTAAACGCCATGAGGTCCACTCCCCGATCGCACGGGACTTACGCAGCAGCGGTTCCGTGAACCAAAGCGTCTACAGCGCCCCATTGCCTCGCCGCAGTCGAGTTCATGCTTCGCCGGTATCTTATGCACGAGTCACCACAGTATCGTTACAAACGCTGCATTCATAACGGCCGCGTCAGGAAGAACACCTACCATCCGCGTACCTTGGTAAACCTTCCCGGAACGTCAGCGCCAGTAGCACTGCCAGCCACAACCGCCTAATTACGATTCCGATGCCCGTCGGTTCGATCTTTGGCCGAAGATTAGCATTATCGAAAACTGGCAGCAAGACAAGCGCTTCGGCGCAATCAAGGCTCTCGGAGCAGTCACCGGGGTAAAAAGTGAGACTTCAGGATGGCAATTACATGGAGACCGGCTTGCTTAGTACCGTATCTGATCTTGTTTCGGCGGCGGCATGGACGGGAACTTCGTTGCGCTGAATGCGCGCGACGGACGCCCGCTGTGGCGTGCCGGGTTGGGAGGTACTGTTGCGGGGTTTCAATTACTTATATGGTGAATCATCACCAATATCGAGCGGTTGCAGGAGAAGGGGTCTTCTCCGTCTTCGCTTACCGAACTAAAAGCGGTTAGTTCGGTAAGGGAACTGTTTTTAGTTGAAACAGCACGAACCATTTCGCAGTGCTATGATTTGGACGCAAAGTTGTTGTAGGGAAGGTTTTCCCCAATATTTCCACTAAGTTCCCTTTAGAACTTGGCACGTGTATATCACGTGTATATTGTGATATTGGTCAGCTTACACAGAGACAAGGACGGTGATGAATGAGTCGGAACTTTGGATTGAAGTACATTTTCAGCCTGGTCGCTATCGGATCCCTGATCCCCGCACTTAGCGCGAATGCGCAATCTCTGCCGAACGGAAAAGGGCGGGCCGAGTTTCAACGCGTTTGCAGTTCCTGCCACAGTGCAACCATGGCTACCACGCAGCATATGTCCCACGATGATTGGCAGGGAGTGGTTAACGATATGGTTTCTCGCGGCGCCCAGGGTTCCCAGAGTGATTTAGATAGCATTGTGACTTATCTGTCTACGAACTTTGGTAAAGACGCGAAACCGGCTGCCAGTTCGGCTCCTCCGGTGCAGGTGTCATCTCCCGCGCGCGCGGCTGTAGTAGCGTCGGCCGACGTTACCGCTTTGAGCGTGGCTGAAATAGCTAAAGCAAAAGAGCTCCTCAACAAGAATTCCTGTCTTTCATGTCATCGTGTCGAGAACGAAGGGGCATATCAGGGCCCGGATTTGACCGATATTGGGGCGCATCGCACCGCTGAGCAGATACGTGCGTCCTTGGTTTCCCCGAACGCCGATCTTCTCCCTCAGAACCGTCTTGTCCATCTTGTAACGCGTGATGGAAAGACCGTGGATGGGAAAATTCTGAACCAGGATGGATTTAGTGTGTTGCTGATTGATGCGTCCAGCAACTTGGTGACGTATCAGAAGGCGGGTCTTCGTGAATTCAAAATCATTGAGAAGAATCCTATGCCGTCCTATGAAAACAAGATAAGTGCCCAGGATCTTACTGATCTTGTTCGCTATCTGAGTTCCCTTCAATAAATACGGCTAGTGCGGCGCCATTGTTTAGGAGGGCGCCTATCTTGGGAAGACGCTTCGGTGAATTAGAGAAGGGCTTCTATTGTGAAAACCTCAGCGGTAAAAATTTCGATTCTCCTATTATTTCTCATAAGTGGATCGTCCCTGAATGCCCAGGTCACCTACGATCGCATGCTGCATCCCGATCGAGAGCCGCAAAACTGGCTTACCTATGGCGGAGATTACGCCAGCCATCGCTATAGCCAGTTGGCGGAGATCAACAAGGAAAACGTTAATAATCTGCAGTTGAAGTGGATCCACCGCTTCACGACGATGAAGAACGCAGAGAATACACCTCTCGTTGTTGACGGGATTTTATATACCGGAGATACCAACCAGGTTGAGGCAATCGATGCAGTCACTGGCCGTACCTACTGGACCTATTCCCACACCGTGGATCCGAAAGGCGTTTTTGTCCTTCCCATGTTCAAAGGCTTTGCCATCTCTGGGAACAAGTTGTTCTGGGCTACGCTTGATGGGCATCTCATCGCACTCGACGCAAAAAATGGACAGCTTATATGGGATAAGGTGATCGCTGTCTGGCAGAAGGGCTACCAGCTCAATGTCGCTCCCCTCGTAGTCAAAGACAAAGTCATACTGGGACCTGCTACGAACGAAGAGGGAGCAAATTGCTGGATTGCGGCCTACGACATTAATACAGGAAATGAAATATGGCGCTTCAACACTGTGCCAGAGCCGGGTGAGGCAAACTTCGGCACATGGCCAGGCGATTCCTGGAAGCGTGGGGGAGCGCCTATCTGGGTAACGGGTACCTACGATCCGCAAACTAATCTCACCTACTGGGGAACGGGGAACCCAAATCCTGGCTGGAACGGGGATCCTCGTAGCCCGGGAGATAATCTTTACTCGGACACCGTCGTCGCTCTGGATACGGATACGGGCAAGCTGAAGTGGCACTACCAGTTCACTCCGAACGATGAATTTGACTGGGACTCGGTTGAGGTTCCGGTACTGGTCGACCTGACCTGGAAAGGTAAGCCCCGAAAGGTGATGCTGTTCGCAAATCGCAACGGCTTCTTCTATGTGCTCGATCGCACCACCGGCGAATTTCTGAATGGAACCGCCTTCGTAAAGCAGAACTGGAATGTTGGCTTTGATACGAAGGGCAGGCCGACTAAGGCTGCCGGCCATGTAGCCACCTATGAAGGTACGTTTATCCGGCCTGGTGTTCAGGGCGGAACCAACTGGTATTCCCCTTCTTACAGCCCGCGTACCGGTCTTTTCTATGTTTCCACCTGGCAAAATTACTCTGCCTATTCCGCGAAAAAGGATCAACAGTGGGTTGAAGGCCAGAGGTATACCGGAGTAGGGCCTGGGACGGCCGCCCATCCTAAAGCGGTTCCCCCTTTCTTCAAAACAACGGAGGAGGGATATGGAGCGGTGATAGCACTCGATCCGCATACGGGTGAAAAGAAGTGGGAAGCCAAGATGACGGATTACACAGACGCTGGTGTGCTTACCACGGCATCGGATCTGGCCTTTTCTGGAGGGAAAGAGGGCAACTTTTTCGCACTCGATGCGCGCACGGGAGATTTTCTCTGGAAGGTTAACCTTGGTGGGATGGTTGCAAGCAGTCCAATGACCTACTCTGTGAACGGGCATCAATACGTGGCCGTCTGCGGCGGTAATGCCTTGTTCGTATTCGGTTTGCCCGATAAGAAATAAAACGGGTTTGGTGCTTCCCTCAACGAAGACCGGCATGGGCATTTTGAGATTCCTGCCGGTCTTTTCATCTAATCTATATTCAGCCAGACTTGCATTCTGTGGAGGTTATTTTGATCACGCATGGTAAGGTGTCAACTTCAGTTTTTTGGTCAGCTGGCAGGTCAATCGCGATACTTAGCGCACTTGCGCTAAGTGCTCCTGCCTTTGCGGCGTCACCTGTATACACCTTAACGCCCGCTGAAGGCGGCATGCAGGTCAAGACGCCGGAAGGCAAAGTAGTCTTCGAATACAAGACCAAGGTCCCGGCAGGTTTGCAGTCGCCCAGCGCCGCCTACTTTGATCCCGTCAACACCCCTTCAGGGGAGCGCGTGTCGAATGTAGCCCCGGATGACCATCCATGGCATCGTGGGATCTTTCTCGCTCCTATTGATTCGGAGTTTCGCACTCCGTCCAAAGTTACCCCCACCACTCCCAAGCGTCTGAGGGGCGCATTTGGTGTCAGTCGGGCTGATTTCTGGTCGTGGGGACTCTATGCCCCCCGCGATGGCCGTGTGATCCAGAATCGGGACGTAAAGCTGATCAAGGCCGATGCCAAGCACGCTCAGCTGGAGATTCATAACGACTGGTTGATCGATAACAAGAAGATGCTCGACGAGACGGATGAGGTCTCGGTCACCGAGCGCGACGGCGTCTATGTCATCGATCTCATCTATCGTCTCGCCCCCGTTGTGGACTATGTCATGGAAAAGCAGGCATTCGGAGGTTTTGTTTTCCAAGCGCAGAAGTATGGTGAATCCTATTATTCCAATGCGTCCGGTAAGGTGAATCTTCCAGGCCCCACATTTTCTTTACCTGACTCTGACTGGCCTTCAGAACCATGGTATGACTACTCCATCAAGCTAAAGAGCAATAGCAAATTAGTAGGTGTTGCTATTATCGATCATCCGTTGAATCCTCCTACTCGCTGGCACAACACGCTTTGGATGGTGAATCCGTGCATCATGTCTTTTGGGGATGTCACGATTCACCCCGATGATCCTTTGATCCTGCGCTACCGGGTTGTGGTTCACGATGGCCCCCCCCCGACCGATTTGGTTCAGAAGCTCTCGGCAGAGTGGCGTGGCATGGATAATGACCCGTTTACCGAGCAGTAGAATTCAGCCGTTGCGCTCCATCCAGTTCGTCCTCTGCGTTGAATGCGCAACTGCTCGTACTTGGGGAAATAGCATGGTCTGTCGTCTTCCATTCAGTTGTGGCAGGATAAAGGCAAGCACAGGGTGTGAGTCTCCTCAGATCGCGGGCGTTGAGGCGAAACTTCCAAGCTGTTTCAGCGAGTACCTTCTGGATCATCAGCGTGTTGACGTAAAACGAGCGGGAGCGGCACAGATGCGGGGACAACATATTGATCTTCCTGGTCGTCTGCCTGATTAAAGGCCATCTCTCCGCCTTTTTTTAAAAAATATGAATTCTCTCGCGCTATTCCAGCTCTCGATGACGTTCAGTCCTTCATTGATCTCTCGCCGCGGCCCTATTTCATGCAGATAGCATCTGCTTGATGCCCACACGATGGACCATGTAGATCAGCAAATCGGGAGCGTGTAGATGAGTTCTTTTCTGCGCAGATGCCAGAGATAGAAAGGTGTCCACTCGTAAGTATGTGGTGTGGGCCGTCCTTATGAAAGGGTGTCAAAACGCTATGTATCACATAGCGTTTTGTGGATTCATAAGTCTTATGAGGGTGTGTGCTGTGTGGAGCGATACGTTCAATGGCAGCTCGTCGATTCTGGTAATGGGGTGATCGGCGGTGCGTTCCAAGACGTGTTGGAGATAAATCCCCGGTTCAAGGTCGTTGAGCTTGGCTGAGCCGAGCAGCGAGTAGGTGGGAGCGGCGCGTTCTCCTCCCAACTACGATCCAGCGAAAAGAACGTTTTTGCGTCCGAATGCGACGACGCGCAGTGCCCCTTCGGCGGCGTTGTTGTTGATCTCGAGTTGTCCATCGTCGACATAGCATGTGAGAGCACCCCAACGCGAGAGCGCGTAGCGGATCGCAACGGCGCTATCGGACTTGCGCGAGAGCTTCTCGAGCGTGACTACGGGCCAGGTGCGCAGCTGTCGAGTAGAGGTCTTGCCCGAGCTTGTCGGATGTTTTTGCAGATTTCCACCGTGCTGCCTCGCATCTCGGCTTCGATGGCATAGAGTACGGCGATGCGCTCGATGGCTTCTGAAGTCGTCGGCGAAGCATGCGCGATATGGATCTTGTGGAACTTGCGTCTTGCCGCTGCCTGGGTTGCCAACCAAAGACCGGTCCAGCACGTTCGAGATAGCCTCCTTCGGCCAGGGAGCGGATGCGAGCTGACGGGATGTGAGCGACTGGGCGAAGTCTAACTCTTCGAGCGTCTTCATCCTAGGCAGGTGCGGTTCCTGGATGCGCAGCTCGATGGCGCGTCGTTTCCGATACTCCATCACGGCCTGGTGCAGAGCTTCGAGATAGTGCAGATGTGTGTGGTTGCGCTGTGCCGCTTCTTCGGCGAGCGAAGCGATCTGGGCGCTGAAGGTCGGCAACCGCAGAGTCTTCGAGTGCTGGCTGTTTCGATGCTCATGACTGCACCGCCTGCACAGCGCCTGAGAACAGCCGGTCATACTCGACCATGGTTGGCAGGCTACTCATATGCAGCTAGGGTGCCGATCTCGATGGTCTCGGCGACGCCGTGCTGCAACTGATCGGACATTAGCAGATGGCGGATCGTGTCGACATCGACGCAACCCAAATGGAGCGCATGTTCTGCAGCCGCGGCGAGCTGCGCGTAGCCGAATTCACCATCCAGGCAAAGCAGACTCAGCAGGCTCGCGTTCCACCCTGCTTCCGTTGCCGCTCGGTCAGCCGCTCCCACAACCGGTCGTAGCTCTCAGGCCACCGGCCCTGGGCCCGCCACTGTGCTAGAAGCGTCGATCCGCGCATTGCGCCCGGCTTGCGGCCGATTTTGTCGAGGTAGTTTCAAATCAAGGACGTCTGCAGGAGGCTAGCAGCGTTCGTGGCAGGCAATCCGGTTGCCGTGATGCCGGGATTCGACCATCGGGTACGTGAACGCCTGTTCATGCCCCTCCCAAAATGCCTGCTGGGTCGCACACGGATACGCTCGATGAAACGCTCCGCCCGAGGCCATCAAGCGCAGCGCGAAGACCTGCAACTTGATCCGTTCGCCGTCCAGATCGGCATACGCTTCCTCCCAGTCCACTTGCGCCTAGACGGCCCAGTAGTAAATCTGTGAAACGAACGTCTCGTATTCGGCCAGCCCGAAAGCATGCTTGGCGCCGCTCCACATATTGCCGCACGGTGCGTTCCGCTGGCGTGCATCTAGGAACCGCCGCAAGGATCCGCTCATAGATCCGCCGTGACGTATGCCCCTGCTTGCGGCGTCTCTTGCGGTCTGACTTCTGGATCGCTTCGATCTACCTCGCAGCTAATGCCATCTTCAACTGCGGACGCTTTGTTTTCTTGCGCTGAGTCAAGACTGCGTTGTGCATCGCCTCGCTCACCATGCGCCGATGCAAGCCCAACTTCTATGCCACGCCAATGATCGTCCCGTTCCAAACTCATACTCGCGACTAATCTGCTCGTGTAACTCCATCTTGGCTCTCCCCTCAAACTCGCCCCCCCATTCCCCGCTTCCACTGAGAAACAGGGTAGAGTCCGTTCAGCCCAAGGGTTGGCCAACTTAAACCGCCAGAGTGGGCCAAATCAGAATGCCAGAATCACGCAAAAGCCTCAAAATGCCTCGACACAACACTCAAAGGATTTCGCTACCTCTACTTGGCCTGCCTCATGCTCACAAGAATGTTCACGCGCTCGACTCACAAAGACATAACAGCGTATAAGCCCAACGCTTTGTTAATTTCATATTTGTTTAGTTAGCTCCGCAGTAATCGGCTATGTACGTTGTAGATTTGAAAAAGTTCGATAGAGAATAGGCAATCCTGTATGGTGATTACACTTGGGAAGATCCATTGATCACGCTTTGCAGCTTGCATGGAGATCGACTTATCACCGGACTTTAGTTCTTGAGGGAACTGTCCAAAGTTGAAGAGCACAATAGGTTTCCGAGGTGCTATGATTTGGCGCAGATAATTTTGCGGGAATGTTCTCTTGGTAAGTTTATTAAAAATTTCTTTTAGAACTACACCGTACGCGAGTGTAAGCAAAAGTCTATGTGGGTGATTACAAGATTTGATTTGCGCCCCTAGAGGCCACAATAAAGGAGGAAAAGGATGTCCATTCAGTCGGAGCCTGTTGTCGAGACGAAACGTCAAGATTCGGAACTTCCAAAAGTGTTGCATTGGATCAACGGAAAGTCTTGTAGCGGGATGGGCTCTCGTACGAGTGCGATCTACAATCCGGCTACCGGTAAGATCACAAAAAAAGTGGCTCTGGCTTCAAAGGAAGATGTCGAAAAGGTGGTAGCTGCCGCATCGGCAGCTTTTCCTAGCTGGTCCTCGAAGCCGCCGCTGAGGCGTGCTCGAGTTCTCTTCAAATTTCGTGAACTCTTTGAGCGTGACATCGACGAGATAGCCCGCATGATCTCTTCGGAGCATGGCAAGGTTTTTAGCGATGCAAAAGGAGAGGCTACTCGGGGCATGGAGGTAGTCG
>JBDTDX010000053.1:0-10240 GCA_039922815.1 Granulicella sp. | reverse complement strand
TGCCGGCTGACCGAATCCTTTATGCAATGCGCGACCATACCGGCACTGTGGAGTCGCCATATCTTATTTGCGCCAGCATAATGAGTAAAAAACTGGCTGCGGGATTGAACGGCCTGGTCCTGGATGTAAAGACCGGCAGCGGTGCCTTCATGAGCAATTACGCAGACTCCGAATTGCTTGCTCGCTTGATGGTTGCCACCGGCGAAACCGCTGGCACCCGAACTGTGGCATTGCTCACTTCCATGGACGAGCCGCTTGGCCGCTTCTCAGGAAATTGGGTGGAGGTCTGGGAATGTGTCGATATCCTCAAGGGAATTCGACACCCCATGAGCTCCGACCTGATTGAATTATCCAACATCCTTGCAGGGTGGATGCTCTACCTCGGCAAAGCCGTAGACAGTCCAGAAGCGGGCGCAGCACGCGCTGACGAGATGCTGCAAAGCGGTGCAGCCTACAAGGCGTGGCTCGAAATGGTCACACTACAAGGCGGGGACGTAAACGTCTTCGACGACCCAGCTGCGCATCACAAACCCAACGCGACTCGCGTGCTCACAGCAGAGAGCAGCGGCTACCTCGCTGCCATGGATTGCACCGAGGTCGGCTGGGCAGTACAGCGACTCGGAGCCGGACGCACACGACCTGGCGATCCCGTATCCGCTCATGCAGGGCTCGAAATGCACGCAAAGCTTGGTACCTGGGTCGAAGTCGGCCAGCCTCTGGTCACGCTCTTTAGCGAAGATGCCGACCTCCTCGCAGAGCCCGAATCCCTGCTTCGCCGCACCTTGATTCTCTCCGACACACCACCCAACCTTCACCCACTTATCCGCGAGATCAAAGCCGCACCGCCGCAGGCCTGACGAACAATCGCTTGCGAATCCCTTCGTCGCATGCGTGGCAATTCGTTACACTCGTCAGATCGACCTCCCTTTCTAGGAGTATCCATTGGCACGATTCACCGGTCTGCTCGGGCTCATCACCTTCCTCGCTATCGCGTATGCGTTCTCCACCAACCGCCGCGCCATTCGCTGGCGCACCGTTGCCTGGGGTCTCAGCCTCCAATTAGTCTTCGCCGTCGTTGTCCTCAAATCTACAGTCGGCCAACACATCTTCACCGCTGCCGGGAACGGCATCAACAAGCTCCTCGCAAACTCGGGCGCGGGGTCGACGATGGTCTTCGGCTATCTTGGTGGCGACAATTCCACCCTTTCAGTCTTCGCCTTTAGAGTGCTACCGACCATCATCTTTATCTCCGCCTTCTTCGCGGTGCTTTACTACATCGGCTTCATGCAACTCGTTATCCGCACCTTCGCCTGGGCCATGCAAAAAACCATGGGTATCTCTGGAGCCGAATCCACCAACGTGGCGGCCAGCATCTTCATGGGCCAGACCGAAGCTCCGCTCACCATCCGCCCCTTTCTCGAAGGCGCTACCTACTCGGAACTCATGACCATCATGACCTCCGGTATGGCCCATGTCTCCGGCGGCATCATGGCGGCCTACATCGCGTACGGTATCCATGCCTCGGACCTACTCGCCGCTGTCATCATGACCGCTCCTGGAACCATTCTGATCGCCAAGATGCTCGTCCCTGAGACCGAAATCCCTGCCACCGCCGGCATCGTCAAAATGCCTCCGACTGAGGAGCACAGCAATGAGAACCTGATCGGCGCTATCGCTCGCGGCACCATCGACGGCGGCGCCCTCGCCTTCAACGTCGCTATCATGCTCATCAGTTTTCTTGCCCTGGTCAGCCTCGCAAATGGCATCTTCGGCGGCGTTCACAATCTGCTGGTTCCGCATCACATCCCCTTCCCCTCCAGCCTTAACGCCATCCTCGGCTTCTTTTTTGCGCCAATCGCGTGGCTCATCGGGATCCCCTGGCACGAGGCGAGGCTCGTGGGCAACCTACTCGGCACCCGCACTGTACTTAACGAGCTAGTCGCCTACACCGACCTCGGAGCCCAGAAAGCACTCATCTCCCCTCGCAGCTTCACAATCACCACCTTCGCTCTCTGCGGTTTCGCCAACCTCAGTTCGATTGGCATCCAGATTGGCGGCATCGGTGCACTCGCCCCTAGCCGCCGGAACGATCTGGCCCGTCTTGGACTGCGCGCGATGCTGGCCGGAACGATGGCAAACCTCATGTCGGCCAGCATCGTCTCCATGCTCATCAAATAAGTACGAGGCTCCATGACTGACCCCTTTCTCCAGGCAACCGCCGCCGTCCAATACATTCGCAGCCGCAGTCCGATTACCCCCAAGGTCGGAGTTATTCTGGGCTCCGGTTTAGGCGCATTCGCCGAGCAAGTTGAGGGAGCCGTTGCTATTTCCTACGGGGATATCCCACATTTCACCCAATCGACAGTGCAGGGTCATTCTGGCCGGCTTGTCCTCGGAACAATAGCCGGTTTACCGGTTGCCGTCATGCAAGGTCGCGTTCATGCCTATGAAGGCTACCCGCTCCAGGAAGTAACCTTTCCCATGCGCGTGCTTGCGCTTCTGGGGGTGCGATCCGTCATCGTTACAAATGCCGCAGGCGGAATCCGCGCATCGCTCAAGCCCGGCGAACTCGTCGTCCTCGCAGACCATATCAACCTGACCGGTACGAATGCTGCCCTAGGACCAAACGAACCGCGCTTCGGCATATCCTCGCTCTTCGGTCAACGGTTCTTTGATATGAGTGCCGCCTATGCGCCGCGCCTACGCGCCATGGCCGTGCAGGAAGGTGCTCGGCAAGGCCTTCTACTCACAGAAGGCGTCTATCTCGCCGTCCTTGGGCCGAGCTATGAAACCCCCGCGGAGATACGCGCCTTTCGCACTTTGGGTGCAGATCTCGTTGGCATGTCGACTGTGCACGAGGTCATCGTCGCCCGTCACATGGGCATCGAAGTTCTTGGTCTCTCTCTGGTCACAAATATGGCGGCGGGAGTTGCGAATGAGAAAATTGACCACGAAGAGGTCATGGCGACTGGGCGCAACATTGCACAACAATTCACCACTCTACTCACTGCCCTGATTCCTCAAATAGCTGAGATTTTCCCGGAGTGATGGTTTGAAAGAATGCGCATTCGACACCATCTTGCGGCGCATTCCTCAATAGGTCATCTACAGAAGCTAAAGATTGGTTGAATCCCGTGTTTCGCTTCCGTTATAAACTTTTCACCCTATATCCTCGCAAGGGCAGCGACGGCTTCTCGCGCCTCGATAGCAGCAGCCTTACGGTGCAACACATCACTTGAAAAAACAATCGGTGCCGAGGCGAATCGTACATCGACATGCACCCCCCGCAGACCGAGAAAAGTGAAGATATGATTGAACATCGGAAGGTCGCCCCAACAGATGTTTTCTTCAACAGACACGTCAACGCCATTGTCCGATCCCATCGAATACGTCAGGCGACCAGCGGTAATCGGTTCTCCCCCAACCATTACCTGGGCCAACAGTCCAGAGTGAAAGGGAAGCATCTCTCTACCGTTCGTCGTCGTTCCCTCCGGAAAGAACACCACGGGGAGACCGGCGTCGGATGCGTCCTTCATTCCTGCGCTAGCTCGCAGGGCAGAGCCGCCACGGCCGCGCTCCACGAAAACGGTTCCTGCCATCGTTGTCATCCACCCCAGCACCGGCACCTTGACGAGTTCCACTTTGGAAACGAAAACGCAAGGATGGAGCGCCGCAAGCGTTACGATGTCGAGGTAGCTCTGGTGATTGGTGATCAGCGAGCCCCGCTCCGGAAAGCTTCCGTGGGTCGCGATCGTGATCCCCATGCGGCGCATCGATCGAGCACAGAAGCGATGTAGCCAGTCAGCTCGCCCCTGACGCGTGGAGGGGCGCGTGAAGAACAGTTCGACGCCTGCCTCGACAAACATGCCAACCAGCATGATGCTTCGCGTTACTGACCTGACCCACCGCCGTCCCCGCAATATCCCTCATCTCGCTATGCCAGCGCACCGATGCATTTTCAGCACTCGCAAGACCGCTTTGCAGCCGTCTCGCACAAAACATCACTCAAATCCTGCTTCCACACTCTATCCTGTAAACAGGTGAATCGTCCCGTCCACCACGGCTGGCTCTATCGGCGTCTCGTTCTTCCGATCCTCGCACTCCTGCGCATGGGAGCCTCTCCGGAAAAACTTGCCTGGAGCATTGCTGTCGGCCTGCTGATCGGGATCAATCCGATACTTGGCACAACGACTATTGTCTGCCTCGCAGTCGCCTTCGCCTTTCGACTCAACGTTGCAGCTTCACAGCTCGCCAATCATCTGATGTATCCGTTCGAGATTCTGCTCGTCATTCCATTCATTCATCTCGGGAGCCGCCTGTTCCATACAGCCCGCATGCCACTCTCTCCGACTGCGCTCCTGGAGGCGGCTCGCCATAATCCGATCGACCTCATCCGCCAACTCTGGTTATGGGAGTGGCATGCCTTGCTTCTTTGGGCGATGATAGCCGTTGTGAGTATTCCGCTACTTGCCCTGGCGCTCACGCCGCTTCTGCAGCGGTTACTGCTCCGTGTAAATCGGCACGAATATCCTGTCCTGCCGGCTCTCAAGCATCGCGACACCGCAAAAGTCCGCTAACTCCTCGAAGTGTGAGTCTAAGGGCGATAGGGTGGCACCGGATCCGCCGATTTCACCCACGCGGTATAGATCATGTTGCGCAGCTCTGTGGCTCCTGCTGCCAGTCGCTCATCGACCATGACCTTCCCAGCCGGGGTTCCTGCACCGGCGAACGCCCCCGTCTTCTCGAGTTGATAAACCTTTTCGACTAGCGCATGGGACTGGCGAAGATACGTCATGTAGTCCGTAAATATATCGTTCAGCACAACAGCATCTTTCGATACCAGCGAAGCCACATCTTTCTCCTTCACATTTGCAGAGACGAAAGTGCTTTCGAACTGGCTATGAATGTGATGTTCCGTCGTGTAGCCATTCGGGTTTGGACCAGTCCAGCCGTTGTATTGAATGGTGGTGTGCAGAGGCATCGATCCATCGCCTACGTAATGTCCGAGCCATCCCGCCATGAAGACAATTTCTGCTTCAACCGGCTTTGTGTCCTGTTTTGCAGCCAGCAGCGCTCGGTAGTCGCGCATTGCACTCTTGAGCCGTTCATAAACTTCAAGCGTGACATAAGGTTGCAGACCAACCTTCTCTGGAGTAAGTTGCACCTCGGGATGCGCGGCCTGGACGGCTGTCAGTGCACGGATAAAGTCGTACCGACGCCTCGGCAGCGTTCCCACCATATCTGCCCACTCCAGATCGATGAAGTGCTCAGGAGCCTGTGCGGCATTCAACTCCGGCTCCGAGGACGACCGCCAGCGATCTGGTTCCGGGCCGTAGTACCCCAGCGCGTTGATTGCCTCAGGCGATCTTAAAAACGCGGGAATATCCGCAGGCAGAGCGCCACCCGCCAGCCGGTTAATCATGGTGTGCCCATCAGCGCCCCAGGCGAAAGATTGCTGCACGGTCATCAGCGGAACAAGGCATACAGCAGCCGCAAATCGAAGGATTGAGGAGAATCTCATGGCCAAAGTATACCCATCGTTCCTTACTCACACGACAAGCCTCACACGATAACGGCTCGCTCCGTTGCCTCATTACCGAATATTTGCCGGTACCGCGCTATCTCCGCTGCCGGGCCAGTCGATTTGCGCGGATTGTCCGACAGTTTTACCGCCGGTCGGCCGTTTACCGTCATCAACTTGCACACCAGGCTGATCGGGTCGAGTGTCGTCTCGTTCCGTGGGTGGCAGCCGCGAAAATCGTTCGTCAGGAGGGTTCCCCAGCCAGCACTAAAACGGATCCGGTCCTTGAAGTACGCATGAAGCCGCAGTATCTCTTCCACATCCAAGCCATCGGAGGCGATGAGAAGCTTTTTTTGCGGATCGCGTCCACGCTTCAGCAACCACGCGATGTACTCATCGCCAGCTATAAACGGGTCCTTGCTATCAATCCGTTGCCCGGTCCAATCCGCCACCCAATCCGGAGCTTTCGTAAGAAATTGTGTAGTCCCAAAGGTGTCAGGCAGCAAAATCAGGAGTGATCCGCCATAGCTCTTTTGCCACAGCTCCAGTACGCGATACTGTGCCGCCTGCAGCTCTTCATCCGTATCGGCGAGTGCAGCAAGCGCCATCGGCAACTCGTGAGCGTTTGTCCCGATCGCCTCAAGGTCATGCTTGTACGCCATAAAAGTGTTTGAAGTCCCGCTGAAGCTTTCGCCGAGACTTACGCGCATCGCCTTCACCGCATATTCCTGCCATAGGAAGCTGTGCCGGCGTCGCGTTCCGAAGTCCGACAACCGAACGCTCGGCTCGGCACGAAGTCGCTCGATCTTGTCCCAGAGTTTTGTCTTTGCCCGCGCATACAGTACATCCAGTTCCAACTCACTCAGTTGGGCGAGGGCGCTTCGCGTGCGCAGTTCATTGACGAGCGAAAGCGCATACACCTCCCACATCGTCACCTCGCTCCAAAGACCCGAAAACCGAATCGTCAACTCTCCCTCATGGTCAGCAACCTCGTACTCCGAGAGCCTGAAGTCGTGCTCGAGCCAATCGAGAAACTCCGGTTCGAAGATGCTGCGCGTCCCATAAAACGTATTGCCCGCCAGCCATACCAGTTCGGATCGCCGAAATTTTAGCGCGCGGACATGCTCCATCTGGTCAATGAGCGATGGCACCGACACCTGTTCCCCTAGCCTCACCGTGACGGTTCGATTCACAATCTCCGAGGTTACAAGAACTGCCGGGAAATTTCTCCAGATAAACTGCAGCATCAACAGCTTGTAGAAATCCGTATCGAGCAGGGACCGCACGATCGGATCCAGCTTCCAGTTGTGATTGTCCGCACGTTCCCCAAAGTTGACTTGCACACCCACCTCGTCCTGAACCTGTCTCGCTAGCCTACCCCAACTCTGCGGTGGCGGTGGAACGGACGCACCTACGCGCACACCTGTTGGGCACGTTAGATTTTTACCAAGCTAAGAGGCTAATGCGCCTTAAGCCAGCGACGCACAGTGAAGTCTGTAGCGATGCTGGCAACCAGCAGCCCAAGGCTGATAGCGATTGCACTGACCACCCAACCCATCTCCAAATGCCCCTTTGCGATGAGCCTATCGAGAACCGCCAGGACCAGGACAAGCACCGCGGCCTCAGCAAAAAAAGATGAGCAGCGCTGAGCGGACACCGCGGCCAGATCAACAAGCCGTGAGGAAGAAGCGTGGTTTTGAGGGATTTCGCCGCCAGATGCCACTAAAAATGGACGAGCAGTAGTAAGCGAATCTTGATGCGGAGAGTTAGTTAACAGAATCGGTGAAGCTTTGAAAACACTCCTTGCGGAGTTTGGTACATTTTTGTGAAACATAAACTAGCCTTTGTGATACCTCTTCCAGTCTCGCCCGCCACTGCATAACAGCGTCATGAATTTCCTATAAATCCAATTTATTCAACCACTTATGAATAAACATGCAACAAAGTGAGAAAATAGAAGAGAAATGGGGCCAACGATGATCCGCATGATCGCTGTAGATATGGACGGAACATTGTTGGGAGCGGATGGCCACGTCAGCGCACGAAATCTCGCAGCAATTCACTCAGCCGAAGCCGCTGGAATACAGGTCGTTGTGGCAACAGGCCGCCGGCATAGTTATGCCATGCGGCAGTTGCACAGGCTGGGACTCGGCCACGAGAACGTCCTTGTAAGCTCCAACGGGACGGTAACGCGGATGCTCGGCCCCGGAGCGCGCCTGCTGGACAGGACCTTTCTCTCCACCGAAACCTCCCTTTGGCTGTGCAATCATGTTGCCGAGTTTCGGAACGCCCTTGTCATCACCTTCGATCGAGTCGGTGACGACGACGAAGATGCTCGCGGATCGCTCGTCGTCGAACACCTTGAAGACCTGCACGCAAGCATCGACCGATGGATGACGGCAAACGCCCCCTATATTGAATGCGTCATTCCCATTGAACGGGCGCTGGTTGCTCCGGACGGGCAAAAGATCGAACCTCCGATCCAGATGATGTTGTGCGGCACCATCGAGCGGATGCGGCGAGCCGAGGCTCGTTTGCTCGAGCATCCAGACGTGCTGGCTGTAGGGATCACCCCTGCGGGTTCCAGACCCCATGCGAAGATCGCGCTCAGCCGGACCGAGTATCCCGAGCGCGACTTGAGCATCCTCGACATCCTCCCGGCCGGTTGCAGCAAAGGGGCCGCTCTGCTCCGTCTGGCGGAGGGCTGGAACATCCTGCCGGAAGAAATTCTTGCAATTGGCGACAACTGGAACGACGTCTCCATGCTGGACATTGCAGGCAGGGCGATATTGATGGAAAACGCGCCGGACGATCTCAAAGCTCTGGCCTCGCAACGAGGGTGGCTCATCGGCGGCCATCACCACGCCGATGGAGTAGCTGAGGCCATTGAGGCACTCCTGGCTGAAAACAACCTACTTGAAGAGCCGGTTGGATCCGGGAGCGATGTTAGGCTTTGAGAGGGATGATACGATTTCGTCCAATTCGGCCCGGAGTCTTTCGGGGTACCCTCTTGACACTGGCGATGTTGATCGCCGCCAGTCCTTTGGCGAGCGCGGCAGAACATGTGACGCTGAAGAATGGGTTCGAACTCGATTGCGTGAGGCGCGAAGCCGACGGGCAGCACGTTCGGCTTTATCTTTCAGACAAGGCCGGAGAAGCCGCCAATTATCTTGAAGTAGCCGCAAATTCGATTGTGAAGATCGAAATATTGCCGGCCGAGTCGAATCATCCGACTACCCTTCCAGCAAACAAGAATTCAGCTCCTAATAATCTGCAGTCGACACCGACTACAGCAGAGATGACGGAGATGCTGGCGCGCGCAGGACAACAGCACCACATTGACGCAGACATGCTGGCCAGCGTGATCCATGCAGAGAGTGGCGGGCACGTTCGAGCCGTCTCTCGTACCGGTGCAAAGGGGCTGATGCAGCTGATGCCGAGCACAGCAGCGCAACTCGGCGTCGAAGATTCCTTTCGAGCGGACCAGAACATCGCGGGCGGAACAGCGTACCTCGACCAATTGCTGACGCGTTACCACGACAATGTTGCGCTAGCATTAGCTGCTTACAACGCCGGGCCGGGTGCAGTGGACCGCTGGCACGGGATTCCGCCATACCGGGAGACACAGGAGTACGTCGCCCGCGTGATCCGGGAATTCAACCACCGCAAGCAGATGCTTCTGACCGCCAGTGCTCGGTAGCCCTTTCAGATTGCATCTATAACCTTGAACACCTGCGCATGTCGCCAAGGGGACCATGAAGAAAAATAATATTCTCGCCCTGGCCATTGTGGTCGCACTCGCCATCGCCGTCTATTACAACCGCGGCAGGATTCACTTCAATTGGTCAGACTTCTGGTTGCAGCTTCGATATGTGAGTATCGGCCGCGTCGCCGCCGGACTTGCTCTTGTCTACGGAACCTATTGGCTTCGCGCATGGCGATGGGCGGTCTTCCTTTCGCCCACCAAAAAAGTGAGCCCAAGCCGTCTGGTTGGGTCACAATTCATTGGATTTACGGCAGTGGCCATCTTCGGACGCCTCGCCGATCTGACGCGCCCCTATCTCCTCGCAAAACGGGTGGATCTCTCCATCAGTTCACAGATTGCCGTTTACACCATCGAGCGCATGTTCGACCTTGGTGCGGCAGCCATCATCTTCTCAAGTGCGATGGCGTTTACGCCCAAGGGCCTGCCCCATCATGATCTGTTCGTGAAAGTAGGCTTGGGCAGCCTCGCGGTCACAGTGGCGATCGCCGTATTTGCGATAGCGGTGCGCGTGGCAGGCACGGCAGTTGCAGCCTTTGCCGACAAGACCCTTGGTCTTCTCTCAAAGCCCCTCGGCGAAAGCTTCGCAGCGAAACTGCTTGGATTTCGCGATGGCTTGAACACTCTGGCGTCGTTCACGGAATTTGTGGTTGTTCTGCTCCTCTCCCTAGCAATGTGGGGGATGATTGGGGGCGCCTACTATGTGACCGCCCATGCCTTCCTGCATACTCCGGAGTTGGCGACGCTCAGTTTTTCACGAACGATGCTGTTGATGGCAGCGAGCATTGGTGGGGGTCTTCTAACACTCCCGATCATTGGCTGGTTTACTCAGATTGCCGCGATGGCGGCGGCCATGCAGGCGTTCTATGGGGCGCCTATCGAGGCAGCAACCGCTTGTGCCGCTCTTCTGCTCTTTGTAACCACGCTTGGCATTGTGCCACCCGGGCTTATCTTCG
>JBDTDX010000052.1:0-9193 GCA_039922815.1 Granulicella sp. | reverse complement strand
CTGAAATCGCTCAAACTCCACCGCCACCGCGAAACTCTGCTGCTTCATCAAACCACCTCACAAAACACAAGGTAATTTAATCCGCAGTAGAGAACGAGTACTTAATCAGAGCATCCTTAGAGCAGATCTCCTGGGTGATGGTGTTGCGATCCCACCCTTCGCGGTAAGGCTGCGAAGGATGGGGCACCCGGCTGCGTTCACGATTTAAGCGAGAACGTGCAACAGCAAGTGCGGCATCGAGAAGCTCGTCTGGGTCTGGGGTGGTTGCTCCAACAAGGCGAGATCAGGCTTTCGATGACGTCCTGAACTTTCTGCATCTCATAGTTCAGTCGCGTGAAGTCGCTGGCCCTTGGGTCAAGTTGCCGGCGCAAAGGAAGATATGGATAAGACGCAGGTAGTTGTCGTTACAGGCGCTTCGGCAGGACTGGGTCGCGCCATTGCCCACGGATTCGCGAAGCGAGGCGCTTCCATTGGCTTGCTGGCACGTAATCCAGAGGCATTGGAAGCTGCACGAGAGGAATGCGAAGCCTTGGGTGGACGGGCGATAGTCCTGCCGGTCGACGTCTCCGATGCGGAAGCAGTGGACGCAGCGGCGAGTCAGGTGGAAGAAGCTTTCGGTCCGATTGATGTCTGGATCAACGATGCGATGGTCAGCGTGTTCTCACCTGTGAAGGAAATGACCGCGGCAGATTACAAGCGCGTGACCGATGTTCTGTATCTCGGATTTGTGCACGGCACGCTTGCTGCGTTGAAGAGAATGTTGCCTCGCGACAAAGGCACGATCATCCAGATCGGCTCTGCTCTCGCGTATCGGTCCATTCCCTTGCAATCTGCCTATTGCGCCTGCAAGCATGCGATCAATGGATTCACGGATTCGCTGCGCTGTGAGTTGTATCACGACAAGAGCAACGTCAAGCTGACCGCCGTCCAGATGCCGGCAATGAATACCACGCAATTCGACTGGGTGAAGAACCGCATGCCCAATGACACCCAACCGGTTCCGCCGATCTTCGAGCCTGAACTTGCGGCGGAGGTGGTCGTCGAGGCGGGCACGGTGCAAAACCCTCGCCGCGAATATTGGGTGGGTAGCCCCACAGTGATGGCGATTATCGGGCAGATGTTTGTTCCTGGTCTTCTTGACCGTTATCTCGGAAGGACTGGCTACAAATCACAACAGATACAAGGAGAGCCGAAAGATCCGAACGCGCCTAACAACCTCTATGAGTATGTCCCGGGGGTTCATAGCGCCCGAGGAAAATTCGACGATCTCTCGAAGAGAACGAGTGCCGAAATCTTTGTCACTCTGCACAAAGGATGGTTTGTGGCAGCGGGTGTACTTGGAGTGGTCGCAGCGGGTGGCGCGATCCTTGCTCAAAAGAAGGCGAAATGACGTCTTGCCCTTCAGTCACCCTGTTACAGGATTCAAAATTCGAAACCGGCGTCATGATCGCGGGATGTTGCATAGCAATCGCTTCCCTGGTTCCCGTTGCGATGTATCAGACCGGAGTGATTCAGCATTTGCCTGATCCCCCTGCTGAAGTTTTCGATTCGGATACGATCACGAGTTCGAGAGAGGCGCATCCGTTTGGCATTCCCGACTCCTTGTTAGGCGTTGCCAGCTTCGGGACAACACTGGCACTCATACTCGCTTCACGGCGATCAATGGCTGCGCGTCGATTGCTCGCAGCAAAGCTGGTGGCGGATGCTACTGTGGCGGCCTTTAATGCGACGCGCCAGGTGGTGTCTTTTGGCAAGCTCTGCTCCTGGTGCACGGTGACTGCACTGTCCGCCGGCGTTACCGCTTATGGTGGCCGAGATGCCATCCGGGCAGCAGTTGGAGAGGCGAAGGGTTTCGTTAGAAGTGGGGGTTCCCGTGGATAAGGGCATCGAAGAGCACGAAGAGACACGGCCGAAGACACCAAAACGAGCCAAGGGGAAGCCTGGAGCCAAGCCACGCTGGACCTCGGGCGCGAAGACGCTGGTGGGCACCGCGGCGTCCTCACGCAGCCGCATCTGGTACACGATCGGAAACGGCATTCTGAATGAGATTTATTTTCCCGATGTCGATCAGGCCAACACGAGATCGGTTCGCTTCCTCGTGACTGATGCTTCGGGATTCTTTTCGGACGAAGAGTGGGATGCCACACACGAGGTTCAGTGGTTGGAGACGGGGATTCCATCCTGCAAGATCCAGACACGTTGCAAGTTGGGAAAGTACACCCTTGAAAAGGAGATCATCACCGATCCCATACGGGACACGTTGATGATGCGGATTCACTTCAGGCCTTCGGTTCCCGGGCTTCGGCTCTATCTTTTCGTGGATGTCCATATGGGCGATCGTGGCGCGGATAACAGCGCATGGGTCGGAACCTACAAAGGAGAGAAACTGCTGATTGCGATTCGGGGGCGCACCTGCCTGGCGGCTATGTCCAAGCCGCCCCTTCTGGAATCGAGTTGCGGGTATATCGGCAAATCCGATGGCTTCACGCTTCTCTCTCATCACCAGCCTCTCCCCGAGAGCGACGTGGCGATGGACGGCAATGTTGCGATAACCGGCGAGATCGATTACGCAGCCTCGGAAGGAAAATTTATTGTTTCTCTTGCCTGCGGGAGCCACCCAGCCGAAGCGGCACAGCAGGCGCGCGCTGGTGTACTGCAGGATTTCGACACAACGCGGGAGTTGTTTGCTCGGCATTGGAAGGACGATCAAGAGAAATATGACGACGTTGCGGATCTCTCCGGGGAGCCACTCGATATGTATCGTGTGAGCACGGCGGTGTTAGAGACGCATCAATCCAAGCGGTTTCCGGGCGGATTTGTTGCCAGCTTGTCTCTGCCGTGGGGCTTCGCCCGCTCGGATGATGATGTTGGCGGGTACCACGTATTGTGGCCGAGAGACGCGGTCGAGACGGCGATGGGAAAACTCGCCAGCGGGGATGCGGGCTCGGCGAGGTCGACACTGTTTTATCTGACCTGCACACAGGATGAGCACGGCGGGTGGAGCCAGAATATGTGGCTCGACGGCACCGCACACTGGGGCGCAATCCAGATGGATGGGATGGCACTCCCGATTCTGCTCGCGGATAAGCTGCGCCGCGAGCAGGCGCTCGACGGCTATGATCCGGCTCCCATGGTACGGCGAGCCAGCAGATTTCTTTTGCAGCATGGGCCGTTCACGCAACAGGATCGGTGGGAGACGATGCCGGGGTACTCACCCTACACCATGGCTGCTGAGGTTGCAGCCCTCCTGGCAGCGGCGGACTTTGAAGAGACCGGCGGGGAACTTTCCAAGGCAGAGTTTCTACGATCTACTGCGGATGCGTGGAACGATTCGATCGACGAGTTCACCTATGTCGAAGGAACTGCGCTTGCGAAGAAGCACACGATCGATGGCTATTATGTGCGAATGATGCCACCGGAGAGGGTAAGCGTCGAGACGGGCGAAGGCCTGACGCTGAAGATGCCGAATCAGCCCGCAGGCTCGAAGATCCATCGTGCGACGGATATTGTGAGCCCGGATGCCATTGCGCTGGTTCGCTTTGGACTGCGTTCGGCTGCCGATCCCCGAATTACGAACACGGTAAAACTTCTGGACGCCACCTTGAAAAGAGATACCAAGACCGGCCCGGTGTGGACTCGCTCCACGAGGGACGGGTATGGCGAAAAAGTGGATGGCAGCCCCTTCGATAAGTCAGGTGTGGGGCGCGGGTGGCCCTTGCTCGCCGGGGAACGAGCTCACTACGAGATCGCTGCTGGCAACGTGGATTTTGCCCTGGAACTGCTGAAGACCATGGCTCGGCAGACGAGCTCCTGTGGCATGATCCCGGAGCAGGTCTGGGACGCGAAGGATATTCCAGAGAAGCTGCTCTTTAACGGACACCCTACAGGATCAGGGATGCCTCTGGCCTGGGCTCACAGCGAGTACATCAAGCTGCTTCGCTCGCTCCATAGTAAGAAGGTGTGGGACATGCCTCCTCAACCTGTGCAGCGGTACCAGGTTGAGAGAACGACCTGTCCGTTTCAAATCTGGACCCCGGACCAACAGCGCGGCTGGATCGATAGCGGTAAGGATCTGCGTGTCGATCTTAGTGAGGCGGCCAGCGTAGCCTGGGTAGTCGACGGAAAGAGCTCGGTTGAAGAGACTGTGGACTCGGGCCTTGGGATACACTTCGCCATCGTCCCCACCAAAACGCTTTGGGGAGTTGCTTCGGTCGACTGTACCGTGCGTTTTGCTGCTCAGAGCAGGAAGAATAAAGACATCAGCTTTACGGTGCGGGTGAGATAGGTGGTCCCACCCTTCGCGGTGGGACTGCGAAGAATGGGGTGCCCGGGCGGGGCCGGAGCAAACGCAGATTCCCTTCGGGAATGACCAGCGTAGAAGCACCGGCCATCTTCCACTAAGAATGACAAAACATAGAAGCAACGACCACCGTTCTATTGGCTAGACGGTGGTGGCTTCTCGGGCCGCGTGGAGGGTTTGGAGGGCGTTGACGGAGAGGGTGCCTCGCTGGAGGGCGGCGATGCCTTCGGCGGCGGCGCGGGCGGCGGCGAGGGTGGTGATGGTGGGGATGCGGGCGAGGACGGCGGCGCGGCGGATGGCTTGTTCGTCAAAGACGGTGTCGCGGCCGCGGGGGGTGTTGACGATGAGCTGGATGCGGTCGCCCTTGATGAGATCGACGACGTTGGGGCGGCCTTCCTTGACCTTGTAGACGCGCTCGGGCTGCATGCCGTTCTGCTCGAGGACCTCGGCGGTGCCGTGCGTGGCTACGAGGTGGAAGCCCATCTCGGTGAAGTCCCTGGCGAGGCGGATGAGGCCTTCCTTGTCGTGGTCGTTGACGGAGAGGAAGATGGTGCCCTGGGTGGGGAGGACCTGGCCGGCGGCGATCTGTGCCTTGGCAAAGGCTTCGCCGAAGTTGTCGGCTACGCCCATGACTTCGCCGGTAGACTTCATCTCCGGGCCGAGGACTGTGTCTACGCCGGGGAACTTGCCCCAAGGGAAGACGGGGGATTTGACGAAGAAGTGGGAGCCTGTGCCGAGATCGTTGCCGCTGGCGATCTGGTCGGAGAGAAGCTCTTTGAGCTTGCGGCCGACCATGATGCGGGAGGCGATCTTGGCGAGGGGGATGCCGGTGGCCTTTGAGACGTAAGGGACGGTGCGGGAGGCGCGGGGGTTGACCTCGATGACGAAGACCTTGCCGCGCTGGATGGCGAACTGGATGTTGACGAGGCCGCGGACGGAGAGGGCGGTGGCGAGCTTGCGGGTGTAGTCGCGGATGGTGTTTTTGACGTCTTCGGTGAGATCGACCGAGGGGAGGACGCAGGAGGAGTCGCCCGAGTGGATGCCGGCCTCTTCGATGTGCTGCATGATGCCGGCGATGAGGACGTCGTCGCCGTCGCAGAGGGCGTCTACGTCAACCTCGGTGGCGTCTTCGAGGAAGTGGTCGATGAGGACGGGGCGGTCGTGGGAGTACTCGATGGCGGTGGTCATGTAGTTGACGATGGATTCGGCGTCGTAGCAGATGACCATGGCCCGGCCGCCGAGGACGTAGGAGGGGCGGACGAGTACGGGATAGCCGACGCGCTCGGCTCCGGCGACGGCCTCGGGTACGGAGGTGGCCATGGCGCCTTCGGGCTGGGGGATCTTGAGCTCTTCGATGAGCTTGCCGAAGCGCTTGCGATCCTCGGCGAGGTCGATGGACTCGGGGCTGGTGCCGATGATGGGGACGCCTGCGTTCTTCAACGGGAGCGAGAGGTTGAGGGGGGTCTGGCCGCCGAATTGGACGATCATGCCGATCTCTGCGCCGGAGGAGGCCTCGTGCTCGTAGACGGCGAGGACGTCTTCGAGGGTGAGGGGCTCGAAGTAGAGGCGGTCGCTGGTGTCGTAGTCGGTGGAGACGGTCTCTGGGTTGCAGTTGACCATGATGGTCTCGTAGCCGTCTTCGCGCAGGGCGAAGGCTGCGTGGCAGCAGCAGTAGTCGAACTCGATTCCCTGCCCGATGCGGTTGGGACCGCTGCCGAGGATGATGATTTTTTTGTTGCTGGTGGGAGCGGCTTCGTCCTCTTCGTCGTAGGAGCTGTAGAGGTAGGGGGTGAAGGACTCGAACTCGGCGGCGCAGGTGTCTACGAGCTTGTAGACGGGGAGGACGTTGAGTTTTTTGCGGAGGGCGCGGACGGCAGCGGTGCCTTCGGCTCCGGTGAGGCCCCAGCCGGCGGCGAGGCGCTCGTCGGAGATGCCCATGCGCTTGGCGCGGCGGAGATCGGTTGCGGTGACTTCATCGATGGACTTGCCGCCGATGGCTTTGATCTCGTCGGTGATCTGTTTGACCTGGTGGAGGAACCAGGGGTCCATCGAGGTCATGCGGGCGACTTCGCGAACACTCATGCCACGCTCGAAGGCGTAGCGGATGTAGCTGAGGCGGTCGGGGTGTGGGGTGACGAGGCGCTGGATGAGGCGGCGCGGCTCGATGTCGTCGGCGGTAGCTTTCTTGCCAGTTTCAAGGGAGCGGACGGCCTTCATCAGGGCTTCCTTGAAGGTGCGGCCGATGGCCATGACTTCGCCTACGGACTTCATCTGCGGGCTGAGGCCCTCGTCGGCGCCGGGGAACTTCTCAAACTGCCACTTGGGAATTTTGACGACGACGTAGTCGAGGGTGGGTTCGAAGCAAGCGGGGGTGGCCTTGGTGATGTCGTTCTGGATCTCGTCGAGACGGTAGCCGACGGCGAGACGCGCGGCGATCTTGGCGATGGGAAAGCCGGTGGCCTTGGAGGCGAGCGCGGAAGAGCGGCTGACGCGGGGGTTCATCTCGATGACGGTCATGCGGCCGTTGCGCGGGTTGACGGCGAACTGGACGTTGGAGCCGCCGGTCTCGACGCCGATCTCGCGGATACAGGCGATGGCGGCGTCGCGCATGACCTGGTACTCACGGTCGGTGAGGGTTTGTGCGGGGGCGACGGTGATGGAGTCGCCGGTGTGGACGCCCATGGGGTCGAAGTTTTCGATGGAGCAGATGATGATGACGTTGTCGTTGAGGTCGCGGACGACCTCGAGTTCGTACTCCTTCCAGCCGAGGACGGACTCGTCGATGAGGCACTCGGAGACGGGGGAGAGATCGATGCCGTGGGCGAGAATGCTGCTCATCTCTTCGCGGTTGTAGGCGATGCCGCCGCCGGAGCCGCCGAGGGTGAAGGACGGGCGGATGACGACGGGAAAGCCGATCTTGGCGGCGAAGGCGAGGCCGTCGGAGACGTTGTTGACGAGGAGCGAGCGCGGCATGTCGAGGCCGATGCGGGTCATGGCGTCTTTGAAGAGGAGACGGTCCTCGGCCTTCTTGATGGCTTCGAGCTTTGCGCCGATGAGCTCGACCCCCATGCGTTCGAGAACACCGGAGTCGGCGAGATCGACGGCGAGGTTGAGGGCAGTCTGTCCGCCGACGGTGGGGAGGACGGCGAAGATGCCCTTGCTGCCGGAGGCGGCGAGCATTTCAACTTCGACGCGCAGGATCTCTTCGAGGTAGGCGGGGGTGAGGGGCTCGATGTAGGTGCGGTCGGCGACCTCGGGATCGGTCATGATGGAAGCCGGGTTCGAGTTGACGAGCACGACCTCGTAGCCCTCGGCCTTGAGGGCCTTGCAGGCCTGGGTGCCGGAGTAGTCGAACTCGGCGGACTGGCCGATGACGATCGGGCCGGAGCCGATCACTAGAATCTTGGCGATGTCATTCCTACGTGGCATTATCTAGGCTCTCTAGGTTTCTAAACTGACACTAAAGCGTGGTTGAAAACTACCCCTGTAATGCAGGGGGATGTCCATAGCTTGCGATGCGGTTCTTCCATCGAAGGAAGGGTTGTTCATAAAATCTAAAGCTCAGGTAAGCCAAGCTAATTGTAGAGATAAAAACGCTGGAAATCAGGGTGGCTGCTCCGAGGGGACGAGAGTCCGTAACCCGGTTCACAGCATCGCGAAGATACTCGCCAAGCGAGATCAGCATCACGTGAAAAATGTAAATACCGTAGCTGTAGCGGCCGAACCATCGCAGGATCGAAGCACTGAAGATGCGGGTAAGCCGATGATCCGGCTGCATAAGAGAAAGAATTACACCACAGCAGAGCATATCCAAGGATGAGTAGAAGAGCTTTCCCATGATGGGAGCGAAATCATCCAGAGTTCCCCGCAAGTACAAGAGTACCGTAAGGCATAGCACTCCACCTACAGCCAGGCAAACCCTTCGTATGCGCCTGATGAGTAGCTGATCGAAGTCCTCGAAGACGACCGCGGCGAATCCTCCCCAAGCAAGACCATCCATTCGATATGGAGTCCAAAAGTAGAGATGCTCAGGATTGATTCCAGCATGAATAGCAACAATACGAGCCAGGGGACAGAAGATCATAAACGTAAGCGGAAGATAGATGAAGTTACGTTTTCCGCGGAGAAGAAAGAGCAGAAGCGGCCAGACAAGGTAGAACTGTTCTTCAATGGCAAGAGACCAGAGATGATCGATGCGAATGGAGAACAGCGGCGAACTGAGTACCAAGCCTGTCTGCCGATGAAAGTTTTGAATGTAGAGCAAATAGTACGGGAGCGATCCCTGCCAGCGGAAATGCAAGATTGGGGTGGCGAGAAGCAGGAGCGCGAGCACACCATAGTAAAGCGGAAAGATGCGGAGGGTACGTCGAAGATAAAAGTTGCGAAAATAATTCGGTTCATAAAGCGTAGAGAGGAGAATGCGGGTGATCAAAAAACCGGAGAGGACGAAAAACAGATCAACTCCGATCCAACCGGCCTTCTGAATGCCGCCGACGATCTGAACGATGAGGCCACGATCAGCGAACGAAAGCATGCCGACGTGAAAGAAAAAAACCAATAGAACAGCGAACCCTCGAAACCCGTCGAGAGCTACTATATGCCGTCTTGAGGAACGATGCGGCCGGCCAGAGCTCGAACTCCGGTCTTCCTGAAGGCCTATTTTTTCCATGCTTCCATCATTTTGCGGAAGTCTTTGAAGAGGTAGTGGGAGTCGTGGGGGCCGGGGCTTGCTTCGGGGTGGTACTGGACGGAGAACATGGGGTCGGTCTTGTGGCGGAGGCCGGCGAGGGTGTGGTCGTTGAGGTTGGTGTGGGTCTTCTCGACGGTGTCGGGCAGGGTGTCGGGATCGACGTTGAAGTTGTGGTTCTGGGCGGTGATCTCGACCTTGCCGGT
>JBDTDX010000051.1:0-11873 GCA_039922815.1 Granulicella sp. | reverse complement strand
ATTGTTTACTCCCACAAACGCTGTCCAGAAACTTGTGGGCATCGCGACCGAACGAGGCGGAAGAGTTCGTGCCTTATAAAGATTCCAGGCGAGCAGTGAGACAACTATTAAAAGGAGGGTACACATCACCGCCAATCCCACCACCAGCCGCTTCTGCCTCAAGAACCGTGTTTCGTTCAGCCTCGTAAACGGTAGCTCGGGTTCCCCTTCCAACAGCATGAGCGACGTTGAAGGTATCGAACCCTCAACGATCATGAGAACATGGGTACCCATCGGGATATGCAGGCGAAATGCATCGCCTATCCCCTCAGTCTCGTAGAAGTCTTTCAGTTTGCGACGCAGACGCGAGATCTGCACCCTGGCGGATGCATCCGTCTTTGGGTCAAAGTCAGCACGCCGCCCTAACGCCTCCGTTGCCACGGCGTACTCGCTGATCTCCTCTGTTCTGTGATCCCAGAGATAGATAAGGAGCTTGCGCAACGTCTCAGCCCGCAGAAAAAGCGAACTTTGCACGACGTGTTGCACATGCGCGTCCATGGCCTCGGCTATCTCGTCTGCACGCAAAGGACCGGGTGGTTCCATAATTTCAACCGCGTCAGAGGGCATGGGCATTGATTTTAGTAGTTAACGTCAACGGGTGGCAATCTGACCTATGGTTGCTTCCGGGCTTCTGCATTCAGGAGCCGTTGCAGAACCGCAGGATAGGTCTTGTCCGAGTCGTGGTCTGCCGTGCGAAGCGGTACTCCGTAGGTAAGACTATCGCCCAAGGCAACAATCCTGCTTGCCTGCCTCGAATCCGCAGGGATTGCATGCAGAAAGGTCCTGGCAAGAAGCGCATATCCCTCTGCCCTCAGGTGAACCCCATCCGTGCTCATCTCCACCGTCGGTCCTCCCGCGCTATCGAACGCAGCCTCGAAATCTGCAAGGGTGATCCTCTGTTCCAGAGCCAGCTTGCGTAGAACCAGATTGAACTGATCGATCCTTCCGTTGGGCCCTGCATCTCCGTAGACGGAGGCAGGGTGCCTCTGCAAAACACGGGTCGCATCCACGTGTTGGATGGTCGAAACTATCGGTAAAATCCCAGCCGCACGGGCTGTCTGCACCATCCATGCCATGTTCTCGGCATATGCCTCTGGCGCAAGCATCTTAGCTTCATTGACCGCGTCATTCATGCCGAAATAGAGGAGCAATACCTGCGGATGAGCATCCAGAACATCACGCTTGAATCTCTCGCGGCCTTCGCTGCTGTTTTGCCCTCCCACCCCGGCGTTGTCGACAATCACCCTCGGCTGTGCGGCGGCCATGCAATCGCTCCGTAAGCTCAAACAAAACAAGACGCACACTGTCAATAAACTGGCCCGCATTGTGGCTCCCTTTCACCCTGTCACTGGCTCTGATGATCTTCTCATCGATGGGGTCCCGTCAGAAAGCGGACAATGGAGTACTTTTAGGAAATTTCTGCAGGACGGCAAACGTCCGTAATGTTCTCAGAAATCAGGGAGCTAGGGGCCGCGTCAGAAAACGGACGATAAAGCACGCTAAGGGTAGTTTGGAATTCGCAAGGGCCTGAATTTGCCTTGTGCGGGGCGTTTGCCCTTCCATTCATAGTCCCGGTGAGATTGATGTGCTCCCAGCCGAGCGGCGAGAGGTATTTATGCAAGTCCGGCTCGGGTACTTCTCCCTTACGCGTTGAGGCGTCAATAGCTCTATCTATATAAACAGTGTTCCAAAGCACGATGGCTGCGGTAACCAGGGTGAGACCGCTGGCCCGACAGCGTTGCTGCTCGAAGCTGCGATCCCTGATCTCACCGAGGCGGCAGAGGAAGACGGCTCGAGCGAGCGCGTTGCGGCCTCACCCTTATTGAGGCCGGCGTGAACGCGGCGGCGGAGCTCTACGCTCTGTAGCCAGGACAGGATGAAGAGCGTGCGTTCGATCCAGCCGACCTCACGCAAGGCAACGGCGAGGCCGTTCTGACGAGGGTAGCTACTCAGCTTTCTGAGCATAAGCGAGGCTGTCACCGTGCCCTGCTTGATGAAGGCGGCGAGGCGAAGGATCTTATTCCAGTGGGTGCGGATGGCCTTCAGGTTGAGTGTTCCGCCGATCATGGGTTTCAAGTCCTCATAGCCAGTCTTCCCCTTTTGGGTCGTACAGCTTCGTATCACTCAGGTCGCGGATGCGGAGAGTGAAGCGGAAGCCCAGCAGATGCATCAGAGCGAAGACGTGGTCGGTGAAGCCTGCCGTATCGGTATAGTGCTCTTCGATCCGCAGGTCGGACATGATGAAGAAGCCCGTCGAGCACATAGGTCGAGTCGCGGACGCCGACGTTGACGACCTTCGAGTGGAAGGGCGCGTATTGGTCGGAAAATATGGGTGTAAAAGAGCTTGCCAGGTTCGGCTTCGTACTTCGGGTTGATGTGGCCCGTGCTTTCAGCTCTTCCTCCGTGAAGCGTTGGCCGTCTGACGATGATGTCGTACCATCGCCCCAGGACTGGGCGAACGGTTGCCGCGGTTGAGCATTGACCATTTCGGCCAGTGCCGCTCCATAGGCTCATCGCGTATGTGCCATGCCTGTAGCCACGACAACTTGGCGTAGCTTGCGCCGGGGCAGGACTCAGCCATTTTGGTCAGTCCAAAAATTGATGGCGTCGGCCAGGATGGCCGTCAGCAACGGAGTCCTGTCTCTGGGAGCATCTCCCGCCTTGAGATGAGTGAAGTGCCGAGTGAAGGCTGTCCATCTGTCCACTTCGAGCAGAAGCCCGGGATCTTGACGTGCGGTAACGACGCAATCCTCTAGCGGATGCAACACTTCCGCCGACCGTCGTGGCTCGCACCCTAATTACCATCGATATCGCGGTCTCTGTCATGTTGGCGGCTCCGGAGGTAAACCGGGCTGTTATTGTCGCCATCAGTAGCCCAGGCAACGATCCGGGAGATGTACTGTCCGATTCGAGCGCACTGTGTAGTGAAGCTTTTAGCGCTGGGAGGACTTTGCCGGCCCGACTCGCGTCCGCGCCTTGGAGCTTTTGCCGGTCCAGCTTGCTGTCGCTTTTCGAGGCGTGTTGTCGTACTGGACCTCTGGCGAAATCAGCAATGAGCTATTAGGCTTACGAGCGCGTGAGGCCGCCGCAACTGTTCTTTTGGCTTCGTAGACCCGGAAGGGCGGGATGAGCTGTTTGGTCTTCTGGATCAGAGCATCGCCGGAAACACCTGTGCGGCGCTGGCATCGTCTAGCGAAACTGCAGTTCGAAGTTAACGCCTTATGGCCTTCTGCATTGTGCATTCTCGGAAACGGTTTTCAATTTGCTATTTTGTTTTGAAAGGGAGGTCAGCAATAAGCGCCTGCGCTCACAGCCGAAACGCTAACTTGCTCTATTGTCCGTTTTCTGACGGGCCCTATGTAGATAGCTTGGATTTTTGAAAATCAGATTTCGTGCTCAGTATGATCAAAGCTCAGACCTTAGCGATGATATTGCTCAGCAACTGAGCCGCACTTACCCGGAGATACGAATCGTGACAAAAAGGCTTCCAGATCCACCATCCGATGTTGTTTTTCCTCCGATCGTATTGCTAAGCGTTGTGATCCAGGCTCTTGTTTGGCGACGGCGTCAGCGAGGACTTGTGGCTCTGGAGTGGACGAAAACAGCCTCTGTCATTCTTCTGATAGTCCTTTGTGTCGTAGGAGTCTTCGAGTTGGTGTTACTGCTCAAGACCTTACGAATGGACTGCGGTGGGTTCCAGATGGCGTATGACAAAAACATTTGGGGTTCACCTCCCGCGTCCTTCCCGTCAATTGGTCCCTTTAACAGGTGGCAAACGAAACCAGAACGGGATGTGCATTTTCCCACTCCGTACTCAAGTGATCTGCGGGGACGCTGAAGGAGATTGACTCCCCTGGTCGGATCGTGACGGTAGACCCGTCCTAAGACATCGTAGCTGGGGGAATTTTCACTTTCTTGCGTTTCGGTGTTTGGCCATCCTGCGTGATGATTACCCCACGTTCGACGGGGACGATGAGCTCGTACTCAACTGTCAACTTATCCTCGGGAGCGTCGAGGGGAGGACCGATTACATGACGATTGATCGACTGCTGACAGTTATTGTGAAAGAGCAGCCACACTCGTTGACGCTGACGCCCTCCCTCTAATGACCCAAGGCCTACATGATCCGCGCTCAGATAAGTGAACGGAATATTTGACCTGATTAAAAATGGCTCTGGCTTGAGCGTCTGTGCGCTGCACCGCACACAGCGACAAGAGTTAAAACTAAAGCATATCTGCGGCTAAGCATCGCATCATTATGCGTCTGCGCTGCATATCTGCAGTCGTCTGACTCGCTTTGAGGCGGCGCATCTCGAATGCCGCGCACGCCTTTGGTTTATGAACCCAAGAGCGGGCTGGTTGTTTCTGGCGCTGCTGATGATTATCGGAAACCCGAAGCAGGGCGACGATCCCTCACTTCAAATGAGCGCATTGGCCTGTTCTCCCCAATTGAGGATTTAGGCACTTGTACGAAATGACGAGTTATCGTCCATGTAACGCGATGCGCGTTTCCGGTACCAATGCAAGTGTTGCTGCTTCCGTCAAGTCAGAGCCGCGCCGTTTGATCGAACCAATTGAATCACAGGGCGCATTCAGCTTCATGCGTGTGCGGCGCAGGTCTGGATCTAGCCCTGATCTTTGCTCGTTTCATTAGGCCCTAATCATAGGGCCCCAATCTCCCTAGTCGCTATAAGTAGTAATACACTTTTGTTGCATTGGCAGAGACAGCCGGCGCACCACGGGTATAAGCCGTACCAACAATGTTACTCGCGGCTAACGGTGCGGCCCCAGAGATCAAAAGTAGTTGTACCTGTTGATACTCACGCTGACCGCTAGGGATTGGGAGACGGAAAAAATGATCAACACACCGTCCTTGCGGGGACGAAGTCTCTTCCGACAAGTACAGTAGCTCCCGCGAATGATTTTCTGCTTGGACCAGTCGTCCAGCAATACGAATGATGTGGGTCAGATGCATAATCGGGCAAGCCTATTTGAGTGACTCTTCCGCAGCCTTCACTCCCGAGTCGATGATTGCGAGTGGGTAGAACATGGTGAATGCGAGATTATGGGTTCCGGAAGGGACACGAAGCGCATAGCAAGGGCTCTAAATACCCACTGGAATACCCTTCCAACGGCCCTATGCATTTCTCTCGCGGGGGAATAGCTCGTGACATAGGCTCTTATCTCGAGACTTTTCCCACAGAGGGACTTTTTCATGAAGCTCCAATCAGCAACCTTTAGTTTGTTCCGGATTTTCTTTTTTGCTTTCGTGTGTGCTGCCAGTTACCGCAAGTGGGCAGAACCCTGCGACACCACCGATTCATAACGTAGTTCTAGCGCCCGGTGCATGGGCTGACGGGTCAAGCTGGGCCAAGGTTGTGCCTTGCTTGAGATCAAAGGGCTCCACGTCGTTTGCGTCCAGAACCCGTTGACGGCGAGTTCGCCAGCCCGAAACATGGGAGCGGGTAACTTCTTCCATAGTCCGAGCACGGTTGAAAGGGAGTTGACTACTCGAATCTGAAAGCCACTTTCTTTGAAATTCTCACTGCCTGGTTATCTATGTGAGGATGCGATGGGAACAAGAAACGAAAAACACAGTTTATTCAGGGAACGTCGAAAAACAGGAAGATACAGGGATGCGGGGGTGTGCTAACTGTGCGTGAAGAAAGCTGAAGATCTCTTCCATACCCAGGCCAGTCTTCGATGAAACCTCGAAGATCTTCATTCCCGGGCTTACGCTTTCAATGTTGCGGCGGGCGATGTCGAGATCGAACTCGGCAGCATCCGCCATATCCATTTTGGTAATGATGGCGATGTCCGAGCTATTGAAGATGGTCGGGTACTTCAGCGGCTTGTCTTCTCCTTCAGTTGCGGAGAGGAGAACGAAGCGAAGTTCTTCGCCGAGATCATAGCTGGAGGGACAGACGAGGTTACCCACATTTTCAATGAATAGAAAATCTATGGCGTCAAGATTCCAATCTTCCAGAGCTTTCTCAATCATCGACGCGTCGAGATGACAGATGGTGCCGGTGGTTATCTGCTTCACATTCGGCGTGGCGCGCTGTAAACGAGCGGCATCGTTCTCGGTGGCGAGATCGCCGACTAGCGCTGCGACGCGGTGACTGTGTGAGAGGCCAACGAGAAGTTTTTCAAGAAACGCAGTCTTCCCCGAACCCGGGCTTGAGACGAGACCGATGACACAGATGTTGCGCTGCTGAAAACGGTCGCGCAGTGAGCGTGCTAGCAGATCATTCTGCTTCATGACCTTCGCGCGGACCTCCACCATGCGTGTATTCATGCAGCCACCTCCAGTGAGGCTACTTCCATCTCGCGACCGGTAAGAATCTCCGGCGTCGGAGTCAAACACACCGGGCAGCAAATCTGATAAACCGATGGTGGCGTACGCTCTTGTTTGCATTGTGGACAATAAACCAGCAGCGGCACCGTCTCAATGACAAGGTGCGATCCCTGTAGCGGCGTGCCTTCGCAGGCGAGCGAGTAGGCGAAGAGGAGAGCATTCTTGTCTACGCCAGCGAAGATGCCCAGACGCATATTAACGGACTCCACGTCCAGGCCACCCCGGCTTGCGCACTCCTCGATGATTTGATCGATCATACTGATTGCAATCGAGAGCTCGTGCATAGGCTCCTTTACATCGAGCGGATCTTCATATAACGAATGAAATCGGGAGCCGTCATGACTCCTACAACGATGACGATTAAACCGAATGCTCCTAAGATAATTTTCCCTGTCATTGGCTTTCCTCCGTTACTTCTCATCACTGAATTATCGTGTTACTCCAACTTCCTGTAGCTGTGGTCTCATTTCACCCGACCTGAACTTTGCTACTAACTCTTCCACCATATTGGATGCTTCTTCGACAGCAGCGAGCACTGGTTCGGACAGGCCCATGCGACCGTCAAGTTCATCGCCAAAGTCATTGGGCTGACAGCCGATGACGAAGACGGGTCCCAGGATGGGCCCCATCGTAAGGGCAAGATTGAGCACGCGGACGGGATCCATGCCGTGTGGATTCATCTCCATGCCGGGCGCCGCGGGATCTCCCATGCGCGAGAGATCTGGTTCGACAATGTAGAGAGTCCCGGGTGCATCGTTACGCGGGAGAGCGTCGACGAGGATGATGGCATCCCAGGGCTCGAGCAAGGCGTAGGCGAGATCGAAGCCGCGGATACCGTAATCCTTCACGAATACGTCGGGTGATAGCGTGCGGCAGGCGAGAGAACGGGCAACCTCGACGCCAAAGCCGTCATCGCCGAGGAAGATGTTGCCGACGCATGCGACGAGGATTCTGCCAAGGTGGTTTGAAGAGTTCATACGAGCTCTCCTTCGTTGACGGGCTCGACCTCTTCGGGCGAATAGAAGAAGCGGTGACCAGGCTGGCGCATCATACCGAACTCGCGGCCGGGATCGTCATCGAGTACAACGGCGAACTGTACCTGATCCTCGAAGTCCTGCTCAATCGCTTCGATGACGGCAACCTTGCCCTTGAGAGCCATATCCATGATGTCGGCAGTCTTCTGGGGCCAGATGCGCACGCGGTCGCCAACACGCAACGAAACACCGAAGACGGTGACGCTTTCAGGCGGGGTCTTAGTTTCGGCGAATGGATTCCACTCGCCGAAGGGCTCATTTGGAACGTCGCGAATCTGACGAAGCGAGCGGACGACGCCGTGGGCTCTCAGCATCATTTCTGGGGTAAGATTCTCCGTGCGTTCAAGGATCTTACGGGCACGAGAGTCGCCGTTACGCATCTCTTCTTTCTCGGCATCCGTGAGCGTGAGCACACGGAGGGTGAGCATCTCGTCCATCTCGGTGCCGTCAAAGAAATCGCCTTCACTTTCGGGCGCGATCTGAGGGTAGTCATAAAGGATGATGGGGGAGCAGAGCATCATGATGCGCTCAGGCTGGGTGCCAACGAGGACAGGAAAGACTCCCGAGTGAGTGCAGGCTGCAACGGCTTCAATGTAGCTCTCCTGCGGTTCAAGCAGAGAGACGAACTCACCGCCGGTAATGCCGAGGAGCATGTGTGCCGAAACGAATGACCGCGGGAGTGCCTCGTCCCGTTTTGCGGCAGATTTGCTGGGCAGCGAAGTGATGTTTTCAAGTTCGAGGTGAAGCTTGCAGACGCCCGGTGCGATGACTTCGGCCCGAATGGTAAGGAGGGCCTGGAGACCAGCCTGTGTTGCCGTGGAATCATCGGCGCCGAGGTGGAGCGTGAGTTGCTGCGGACGGGCGAGTAATGCTCGCAAAAGTAACTGAGGATGTTCAGAGGTACGCTCCACGGCCTCTTCCCAAGCAAGCGATGGATCAGCAAGCTCAGTGGGGACCGTGGGGCCTGCCTCATTTCCTATACTCTCCAAGGTTCGGCCCTTGCTGATGAGTTGCAGGAAGCTGATTCTTATATCGATAGCAGCGTTTTCGCTGGCGGTAACGATGCATTCGGCCTGTAGGCGAAACGATTCCTGCGGATTTTGCCCTTCAGCGTACACACGGGGATAGAGCGTCCCGAAGTTCCAGCGCTGCCGGTTTTTGATGGCGGTAGGGCGATAGGGGTAGAGGATATATCCCTCGTAAAGGATGGCCGCCGCGATCATCTCTGCGCCTTCGAAGTTCATGCCGATACCCCTTCGGGTGTCTCGGAGATAAGTTTTTCGGTGGCGATCAGACGCGCGATTGCCTGTTCCCATGTGGGCAGCCCATTGCGGACTTTGTAATCGTAGAGTTGTTCGAAGGCGTCCCGGCGGAGGCTGAGCCATGCGCTGTTAGGAAAGTGGGCGTCCATCATCTCTTTCCACACCGAGACGGGCAGCTTGAAGTAGGCCTCTCGGTCCCACGGTATCTGCGCGACCTGCAGCGTGCCCTCCTGCGACTGGTAAAAGACGGTTCCGCTGAACATGACGCAGAGTGGAATATCGCCGGCATCGAGCGCGTGAAAGTACTTGGTGGAGGCTACATTGAAGTCGAAGGTGCAGGGGAGCTCAAGATCGACAAGAATGCTGCCGGTGAAACCGGATACTGCGACACTGGTGTTCATCCAGTGCAGCGGCTTGACAGTGCGGCTCCAGCGCGAGGGCTCGCCAAAAAGATCAGCGAGTTTCGCCTGCTCGGGTGTAACATAGCGGCGCTTAGCGGGCTCAATCTGAACCTGGCATTTGAGGGTGAGGGTATGGATGGACTCGCTCACTGGAAGATTGGTGATCCTCAGCTTGAGCGCCAGCAGCGGCGCAGCCGCGTGCGGAACGGCTTCTGCGCCTTCGATCTGGAACTGCAGTTCAGGCATGAGCAGGCCTCCGGCTCTCGGTACTGCGCGCGCGCAGATTGTCGAAGAACTGATGAATCTCTTTCCAGACTTCGGTGCCGCCGGAGAGTCCGCGCCAGTGCATACGGATGATGCCGACGAGACGATAGCACTCGTCGATGGGCACGAGATAGTATTCAGCGCTGTCCCCGATGCGATTGACAAGAAGTGCTTCGACGTCGGATTCCATGGTTTGCAGGTCAGGGTTCTGCGCGACGATCTCCTGCCAAGATTCGAAGCTAAGAAGAGATTCGGTCGCACCGGCAGGGCTCGGGTACATGGCGAGCACCTTGTCTGCGGCACTGTCACGATGGAAGAAGGCGAGGTTGATGGGAACCATCAGAGCCTCCCACTGCAAGTCGCTCATCTGAAAGTCGACGAGGTGGCGGAGGCGCCGCGGCACGCGAAGATAATGGGCTCCAGCCTGGCCGCAGAAGAGGATGGCGCAGCCGTCGCAGGCGCATAGAATCTGTCGCTTTTTGGGATCCAGAAGATGCTGATGCAACGGATTCAGTGAGGCGCTACAGAGTTCGCAACGTTCTTCCGTATCAGAGGTTGTTCGGCGGCGTGCGAACTGGCGCAGGAAGGAAGAGGCTGCGGCTTGTTCCGGGGCATCATTGAAAGCTTCGCTCATGACCTTACCTGGCTTTGCTCTTATGCTGGAGGAAGGTTAGGCATCTTCGGGTGGATCGGCTTTCGATCGGCAACATTGATACCGGTGGCGTCGTTCGCCATGCGCGTCATCCGATCCTTCAATGGTTCAGAACGATTCTCGACCTTCGGTGTTCCGGTCGTGTGCGATGGCTTGTCTGGTCTTACGTCATCGTGTGCCATAGAGCTCCTTTATTTTATCCTCACGAGGTTCGGGGTGACGGTTGACTCAACAGCCGCGTTGTCCGCAATGATCTCCCTGATGTCAGGCGCAGCTTGAAAGAGCGCCTCTTCGACGGCATTCTTCAATGTGAGTGAGGAAGATGGGCAACTACCGCAACTCCCATGAAGACGCAGGCGCACGATACCATTGTCGACACCGGCGAGCTCACAATCTCCGCCATGCGACTGCAGATAGGGGCGTACTGACTCGATGCCGCGAAGTACGCGAGTCTCAAGATCGTCGGGGTGCAGATTGTGCAGAAGGAACATACTGGAGACGAGATCGTCCTGTAGGGCCTCATCCAATATCCGTTCCCCTTCAGGAGTGGCGACGCAGCGGTCGATGAGGGCCTGCAGTGCTGCACCGTGAAGTTCGATGACAGACTGCACGAGTTCAAGCGCGGTCGCCCGGGTCTCCGGATCGTTCGCCTGCTCCAGACGGGCGGCCAGCTTTTCAACGCGGTTGGTCTGTGCTTTGAACTCCCTGCGCTTTCGCGGTTCAGGGGACACCGACGACCCGGCGGGTGCTTCTGCAATTCTTTCGATGATTGTGGCCGTGGGCATTACTCGTGTCCTGCTGCACCAAACATGGGCGAATGTTTAACTTCGATGGTGCGGCCATCACCGACATACATGTGAACGCCGCAAGGCAGGCATGGGTCGAAGCTGCGTACGGTCCGCATGATATCGATGCCCTTGAACTTGTCGGGGCCGTTCTCTTCGAAGATCGGCGTATTTTGCACAGCATCTTCATAGGGTCCGGGAGTGCCATAGATGTCGCGCGGGTTGGCATTCCACGGGGTCGGTGGATAGGGATGGTAGTTGGCGATCTTGCCATCGCGAATGACAACATGATGGGAGAGCACGCCACGAACAGCTTCGTGGAAGCCACAGCCGATGGCTTCATCGGGAACTTTGAACTCCGACCAGGTGGCAGTGCGTCCGGCATGCAGTTCGGCTAGGGCTTTCTCGACAAAGTGGAGAGCAGTTGCGGCAGCATATGCCTGGAAGTACGTACGAGCTCGATCTCGCTCGATGGTGTTGCTCCACTCCGGAATCTTCCACTCGAACTCGACCTCGGGAAGGAGAGCGGTTTTGGGAAGCCTGATCTGGACGCTGTGACCGGTCGCCTTCACATAATTAATATCTACTAAGCCTGAGAGCGCGGTGGACCAAAGGCGAGCGATGGGGCCGCCTCCGGTGTCGAGCGCGAGGTGATCACCGGTACGCTTGTCAAACCAGCGGGGCGACATGACCCATGTATAGTTGCCATTAAAATCGCGCTTTTGAGGACGCGGTGTCGTGGTCTGGTTCCAGGGATGATGCTGGTCGATCGGATTGCCAAGTGGATCTTTTGTGACAAACGTCTCCTTGCCCTGCCAGTCGTCGTAATAAGAGCTGCCAAGAAGAATTCGAATATTCGTATTGATGTCGACGAGGTTGTTCGTGACGAGTTTGCCATCCACGACGATACCTGGGGTAACGAACATCTTCTTGCCCCATTCGCCCATATTTTTGTACTGGTAGTCGCAGTAATCGGGATCGTTGTATGAGCCCCAGCACGCGAGCAGCGTGCGCCGCAGACCAACCTTCTCATATCCGGGGAGAGCTTCGTAGAAGAAGTCGAAGAGATCGTCGTGCA
>JBDTDX010000050.1:0-5475 GCA_039922815.1 Granulicella sp. | reverse complement strand
TGAACCAGAGGGTGAGCATGCCGAAGAGCATGTCGAGGACGCCGTTGTTGAGGAAGGCGTAGGTGACGAGCTGCCAGAGCTCGCCACGGACAACGGCGAGGGGCTCAAGGAACAGGTGAACCAGAAGCAGATTTGCGGCGGGGGCAGAGACCCAATGCAGAAGCAACATGCCGAAGAAGACGGCGACATTTATCAGGACGAATTTGCGCACGACGCCGGAGAAGGGCGGGAAGGCCATCGTCATGGGGCTAAGGCGCGGCATGGCTCATTCTATTTCACCACAGGCTGGGGATTGTGGCTTGCGATCAGGGCTTTGCACTTGTCGGCGGTGGAGATGTTCCCGGAACGGGAGCTGCTCCAGCGGCCCGGATTGGGAGGGGATAGACAGCAGCGCTGTGGTGGCCTGCGGCATCGGCGGAGCGAATGCCGAAGATGGTGTTGTCCTTGGAGATATGCAGGGTGATGCTCGTGCCCGCACCGGCAGGAATGACATTGGTCCAGTCGGGCGCGTTGGAGTCGCGGGTGACGACCTGGAAGGTAGTGCCTGCGGGCATGCCGACTGGCGGCTGCCAGCGAAGCGTGGTGTCGTTATCGAGATTCGTGGTGACCACACCGACGTTCTGCGGAGCACCGGGAGCCGAGGCCAGGGTGGCTAGGGTCGCGGCGTTGATGCGGGCCACGTTGGCGATGTAGTCGAAGTCGTCAAACTGGATCAGGTCGCCGAACTGGATGCCGTTCTCGGTGTGGAGATTCTGATGTTGATGGTTGAAGTTTTCCTGCCACTCGGTGAAGCGGATAGCGGGGAAGCCTTCGAGCGAGAAGCTGGTGTGGTCGCCTCCACGGAGGAAGCGATCGCGGCGAAAGATCAGCACAGGGTGGAAGGCGGGATCGTGCCGGATGGCCATGCTGTGTGGACGGCCAGGGGTGACGGTAGCGCGGTGGTCGGTTGGCTGGAAGTAGGTCCTGCCAATCTCGGTGACGGCGCGGGCCAACTCGCGAGCTGGAGAGTCGCTTTCCGCGCCGATGGTCTGAATGGCGTGGAGCTGATCGAGGGTCGTGGTGCCGGGAACGCCTTCGGAAAACACGCGCACGGCGGACTTATCCGCGCCAGTGGCACCCGGGGTGGTGTCTCCCCCGACGATGTCATTGTTCAAGACGGCTTCGAGCTGCCAGCCCTCGGCTTTGGCGAGTTTGGCGAGATGGCGGCTGCCGTTGAGTCCCTGCTCCTCACCGGCAACGGCGACGAAGATGATGGTGGAGGGAAATTTGAGCTTCGAGAGGACGCGGGCGCATTCGAGGGAGACGGCGACGCCGCTGGAGTCGTCGTTGGCTCCGGGTGCGGGGTTGTGCGTGTCGAAGACGTCGGTGTTGCGGGAGTCGTAGTGGCCGGTGACGAGGACGCGGCGTGCGGCCTGGGCGGGATCGGTGCCTTTGAGCACGGCGTAGATATTCTGGATGCGGGTGGGGCGGGTAATGCGTGATCCGGCGACGGCAGGCTCGATGAAGTCGTCGCGTTTGACCTCCAAGCATCCCGCGCAGGCGGCTGAGGTGCGCTCGAACTCGGAGAAGATCCAATCGGCGGCAGCGGTCACGCCAGTGCCGGAAGGCAAATCTGTCTCCATGCTGGAGAGCGTGCTGCGATTGTTGAAGGTGACGAGCTTTTCGATGGTCGCACGGATATTCTGCGCGGAAACCTGCTGGAGTGCGCCCGCAATGGCGGGATCGACAGGAGCCGACGGTTGGGCGGCTAAGAGAGGGGCTAGAAAAAATAAGGGAACGGCAGCGGCGGCGCATCGGAGAATCGAACTGGCCACGAGATAGATCCTTCCGGGAACCAATGGAGGGGAATCCATTGTGAGAGTGGGATGTGGACAGTATGCTTGACGGAGAGGCCGATCCTCGCTAGAAATAGCGAAGAAGCCTGTGCAGCCTTCCTGTCGATTTGTGGGGGAAAACGGCTGCCGCGAACTAATTGGAGGATGAATTATGGCTATTCTATGCCCTGAATGCGACAACCCGATCGTGGTGGATACGGACGAAGTAGAAACAGGTGAGACGGTGCAGTGCGACGAGTGCGGGACCGATCTTGAGATTATTTCGCTCGATCCGCTGGAGCTGGTTGCTGTGGATGATGGTGGATACGACGATGAGGATCGCGTGCGTCCGGACGATGAGGATGAAGATTAGCTTTCCGGCTTATACTGAGGTAATGATGAGTCCCATGCAGTTATTTCGCCGAATTGGCCGTAACGTCCTGATTCTTGGCTGCACGATCGTCCTAGGTGGGTATGCGGTACGAGGGGTAACCGTGCTTGCACAGCGCGGTCCGGTACAGCGCACCGTGCAGGGCAAGGTGACCGACAAGAACGAAGCCGGACTAAGCGGTGCCGTGGTGTACCTGAAGGACGGCCATACCCTCTCGCTGAAGAGTTTTATCGCGGAGGCGGATGGAAGCTACCGCTTCGGCCAGCTCTCGCAGAATACCGACTACGAACTGTGGGCCGAGAGCAATGGCAAGAAGAGCCCGACTAAATCGATCAGCTCGTTCGACACTAAAAATTCCTTTCAAATTAACTTGAAGATCGACACCGGCAAATAGCTGGCTCGTTTCCAGGCTACTAGTCGCGAGTTCGCGACTAGTAGCCGCCCTCGCCGCCGCTTGAGAGATTCTCGAAGCGCGTATAGTCCGCCAGGTAAGCCAGATGGACGCTGCCTGTGGGGCCGTTGCGCTGTTTGGCGATGATGATCTCGGCCTTGCCTTTGAGGTCTTCGTTCTCGCGGTCGTAATACTCTTCGCGGTGAATAAAGCAGACGACGTCGGCGTCCTGTTCGATAGAACCTGATTCGCGAAGATCGCTCAAGAGAGGCTTTTTGTCGCCGCCACGTTGCTCGCTGGCACGTGAGAGCTGCGAAAGGGCGACGACGGGCACGCGCATCTCTTTCGCGAGCGCCTTCAACCCGCGTGAGATGGCGGAGACCTCCTGCGTACGGTTCTCGAAACCTTTCTGATGCGAGCCGACCGAGCCGGTCATAAGCTGAAGGTAATCGATGACGATCAGGTCAAGCTGGCCGTGCTGCTGTTTCAGGCGGCGGGCCTTGGCGCGCATCTCGGCGAGCGTGATGCCGGGGGTGTCGTCGATGAACATCTTCGACTCCATGAGGCGTTCGAGCGCGGCGACGAGTTTGGCGCGATCCTCGCGCATCAACATGCCGGTCTGAATGGCCTTTGAGTTCACGAGCGCCTGCGATGCGAGCATGCGGCGGAGCAGGCTGGCCTTCGACATTTCAAGGGAGAAGACGGCGACGACTTTGCCGCCGCGGACGGCTGCGTTTTCGGCGATGTTGATGGCCCACGCCGTCTTGCCCATGGAGGGACGCGCGGCGATGATGGTGAGCTCGGACTCCTGCAGGCCGCTGGTCATGCGGTCGAACTCAATGTAGTGGGTGGCTAGTCCGGTGACCTCGCGGCCCTGCTCGTAGAGGGCGTCGATGGAGCCGAAGGAGTCCTTGACGATGGCGGCAATGTCGGAAAAGCCGTATTGAATCGCGCTATCTGCGACCTCGGCAAGCTTAGCCTCTACATCGCTCAGAACATGAATAGCTTCTTCAGACTGGTCGGAAGCTCGCCCTATACCATCCGAAAAGATGCTCATCAGCTGACGCAATAGGCTCTTGTCTTTGACAATCCGAACATAGTTCTCGATATTAAAATTCCGAGGAATACCCTCTGTCAGTGAAGCAAGATATGCTGGGCCGCCGATCGAGTCCAGCTCGCGCCTGCGCGCTAACTCCTCTTGTATCGTGAGCAAATCCACGCCCCGTCCAGCTGCCATAAGGTCAATGATCGAGCGATAGACGCGCCGATGCGAGTCGAGCGAAAAGTCCTCTGAGATCAACTTGGCCGTCGCATCGTTGATTGCAACTCCATCGAGAAGCATTGCACCAAGAACTGCGATCTCGATGTGTATCGATGCGGGTAAACCTTCTAAGGAATTGAGTTGAGCAAAGGATGCCATAATGTCTATTGTCGGCTTTGGTTTCAGTTCGGACAACATTCGCTTCATTGCAAAAGGTCCAACTTTGGCCCAATTTCCACATAACTCGAGGGCGATCCACAGATGAGCAGCGATCTCGATAAATACATACCGGAGTTCGATGAAAATGAAGCTAGAGCTAGACTCGTCGGATTGACATCGCAGGAGTTGATCGACGAACTCATCAACGAGCGCAAGATGAAGTGTGTCCTCGCGAAAATGCTCGATGTGGAACAGAAGAGACTCAATCAGATTGAAAAAATCATCGTTGAGCCTTCCAGCTTGCTCAAAACGCCGGGCATTCCGACCGCCGACGATATCCGCAGAATGATGGATGACGAATAAGCGATTTGAAGAGCTTGCGAATGGAATTGCGCAAATGGGGGATAAGTCATGGGAGCAGAGAAAACACTAGCCATTCCGCCAGCCGCGCAGCGTGACAAGGCTTCGTTCGAGGTGATGCGGGTGTGGATCGCCGAGAAGGGGCAGCATGTCAGCATCCAATCGGGCGCATGGGAGGATCCGTTTGCGTGGGGGATCGTGCTCGCCGACCTGGCACGGCATATCGCGAACGCCGATCAGATGAAGAGTAAAGGGACCGATCCGGAGGCTTTTTTGGCTCGGTTGCTCGAAGGTTTTCAAGCTGAGATCGATGACCCGACCGATGAGCCGGAGGGCGAAGTCACGCAGTGAATAGAAGATAAGAAACGGCCCATGCTATGAAAGCGTGGGCCGTTTCTTATCTTGCGCCGATTATTTGTAGCGGTCTTTGTAATCCTGAAAGAGCTCGGGAAATTGAGCCTTCAGTGCGGCAGTTTTGGGCACGTCGCAAACCTGAATATAGGGATTATTGGGGTTCTTCTCGGCGTAATCCTGGTGGTAGTCTTCGCCATCGTAGAAGGCCTTGAGCGGCACAACCTGGGTCACGATCTTCTTTGGAAACGCATGTGCGTCATCGAGTTGGGCGATGTATGCGTTCGTGATCTTTTGCTGCTCCGGCGTGGTGTAAAAAACCGCTGAGCGGTACGAGGTACCCACATCCGGACCTTGGCGGTTCAGCTCGGTTGGATCGTGGACTGCTGAAAAGAAGATGCGCAGCAGAGTGCCGTAGCTGACTCGCGAGGGATCGAAGACGATTTTGACGGACTCGGCATGGCCGGTGCTCTCGCTGGAGACATCGCTGTAATTCGCCGTTGCCGAGGAGCCACCGGAGTACCCGGCGGTCGTTGCTTTCACACCCTTGACCCGCTCAAAGACTGTTTGGACACCCCAGAAACATCCGCCTGCGAAGACCACAGTCTCGCGACCGGAGGAGGCGTGGGGTTCGTCCATGGTGGGAGCTGGGAGGGGTGTCGTGCGTTCTGCGCCAAAGACCATTTTTTTGGCTCCGACTGCAAGAACGATGGCGCACAAGATGGCGCCCAGTCCAATGGTTGCTGTT
>JBDTDX010000049.1:0-4997 GCA_039922815.1 Granulicella sp. | reverse complement strand
GTTCTCCTCGATCCTCTGTACGCCAAGAAGCCTCTAAAATTGTCGTTTGATCTCATAATTTCCGAGCACGTTACTATGTTCAGGTGTCCGGCGGACGCTCTTCGGTACGCTGCCAATTAAAGCCCATGGAGTGTTTTTATTCGGTGGCAGCATCCATCCACACTAAGAAATGTCAGCAATGTATGTTTCGATCGCTATATGCGCCTTCGATTGTCCGTTTATTCGCACTGGCGCGGATGACGTTCAACCGAGAATGTATGCGTCGGGAGACTGGCCCAGCAACACGAAATTTTGGCATCTTTCGCCCGCAACCTCTGCATCGACAACTCAAACAGTCGCCGTCCACGATCCCGGATGATGGCTCAGTCTGCACCCTTGGCAAAACCCATTGAGGAACTACCACGATTGTGCAAAGTCCAAGAATTGCTGAAAGTCACGAGAACTGAAGTGACTCACGTAAAATTGCATCGAACCTTATGCTGGCGGAGTTTGACGCCATTCACACCGTTGGCCTATGAAGTCCTGGCTCGCAAGAAGCGCACCCCTTGAAAGGCAATCGCAGAGGGTGTTACTTCAATATCGCGCCAAATCGCAGCCGCCGAACTCAGATCCCCCAGCGCAAATCCGAAGCTCTCGATCGTCAGCCATCCGTCATAACCCAGATTGTGGATCGCTGAGAACACGCTGTCCCAAGCGACATGCCCGGAGCCCGGGGTGCCACGATCATTTTCGCAGGTATGAATAAGCTTTACATGCTTCCCCAACGTCAACAGGCCAGCCGCAATGTCCTTCTCCTCGATGTTTGCATGAAAAGTGTCATATAGGATGCCTACGTTCGCATGACCAACCTGATCACAAAGCAACGCGGCGTCGGCCGCGGTATTCAAAAAGAACGTTTCGAAACGATTTAGCGGTTCGATAGCTAGAGTTACATCATGATCCACGAGCGTGTCGCCTACTTGCTGAAAGGCATCCACCGCCCAGGACCACTCGTCCGCCGTACGACGTCGGCCCGGTAGATAGCCTACCGGCGAATACAGTGGTCCAGCGAGCGTTTTGGAACCACACTCAGCGGAAACAGTTATAAGGTCCTTCAGTCTCTGAACTGACTTGCTGCGAATTACCCGATCTGGACTGATCAAACTGAGGCCATCAACAAAGATGCCCGCCGTGTTAGATTCGAGGCCGTTGGCTTCAAGCGCCCTGCGAACTCTTGCCGGGGATACCTCGGCAGGCCGAAAGACGGGGAATTCTATCCCATCGAATCCATGTTCTTTGATCTCGGGAAGCATCTGCTCCACGGAATCATCATAGGCTGCTGACCAGATGTAAGTGCTGATTCCTAGTTTCACAATTGATCCTTAAAGTTAAGGCGACTCAGATTAGTTTGGAAAGCGGCATGCTTCTGAGCGACCGACGGGAAGGCAGTTATTAAATGATGTCGCTCTTTGGTGAGAGCTTATCATTGGGTTTTCATGGTGCGCGAGAGAGCGGCTTGCGTTCGCGCTGAGTTCCGGGATAGATCGTACAGCAATCTGACATTATTGATCTACCAAATTTAAACCAGTCGAAAACCTGATAAAAGCCCGCCAATAGTCATGGAAATGATAACAGCAGTTTCCATCGACAGACATGCAGACTGTAAGAGGAGCCTTCTCTTTTTCGTGAGTGCGTTGGCGTTTGCTATGGCAGGCATGAATGGCCAGCTGCGTGCGAATGTCGCAGCTGACCTACAGCATATTTTCTCGATCTAATCGATTGCCAGCACTCGAAGCTGGCATGTGCTCACTGAGAAGCCGATGGAAGCTTCTACAGAAAGGGCAAGAAAATCTTGGCAGCGGAGCAGAAGTCCAGTGCAAAGCTGATGGTGGCATACCGTTTGCACTTCGAGCCTGCAACTCTGGATACGATCGATAAAGTTCGCTCCGGTCAACTCGGAATTGTCCACCTCTATGCCTCGACCTTCGCCCAGCCAGTAGATCCAATCAATCGCCGTGCTCACTCAGGCAAGCTGGCAAGTCCCGTGTTCTACATGCATCATTATCCCGTGAACGCATCACGTTACATCTTCGGTGATGGGCCGAAAGAGGTCGCGTCGGCCGCTGGAAAAGAAGGTCCGCTACGCAGTTGTCGGAGCAGGCGACATCGCACAAGAAGACATGATGCCGGGAGTCAAGCACACAGGGAACTCGGAGAGCACGGCTTTAATCCGGATGAAAACGAATTGATACCGCGGCACAAAGAATGACCTTGCGAGCCGTCTCAATTCCGGATCTGGTAAATACCAAAAATCCTGCCAAAGGCGTGGAAAAGCAACCTAAAAACTAGCGTACTGGCTTGGATCGATCCATCTTCTGTCTTGCCATATAGAATCGCAAGGATTCGCCCCTCGTTTGACTAAAGAGGTAGAACACCAATCGGGCTAGAATCCGTTCTCATTCTGAGAACAATTGTACTCAGAATGAAAATGCCGCTAGCGAGGGTATTTTCTCATTTCCAAATGACGGTATTGGCACTGCTTTCCCGCGTGCGCTATGGCATTGAGACCCAATGCACTCCGCGTCCTGACATGCTTGTTAGGGTTTCCATTCAACCCATTCAGGCATAGGGACAGTTGCGATTAGAGTAACGAGGGCACTAGCATCGAGGTTGCGAGCAGGCGCTCTCCTGGGTGGGTAATACTTGAAGCCTGGTTACTTGCCGTAGGGTTTTTCGATGGAGACAAGCGGACTCGGTGGAAGCGTGAACGAATCTACGGAGTCGGGGTGGGCTGGGTCGAAGGGCGGGATACCTTTTTTGAGGTAGGCGGCGAGGGGGAGGTGCTGGTCGCGGATGGATTGGACGATAACGCGCGCTAGCTCGAAGGCTCCGTAGGCGTTGACGTGAGTATCGTCCTTGAGTTCCTGATCCTGACCGGGGAAGGTATGGGCAGGATGGTGGGCGAAGGCGCGGAGGGTGCCGTCTGGTCCCATGGCTTCAAAGAGAGTCTTGCTGAGGGCGTTGAGGTCGACGAGGGGAATGTGATTGGCCTGGGCGAACTCGCGCATAGCCTGGGGGAAGCCGCCGAGAGAGCCGGTGAGGTGGCCCTGGGCGTCGAAGGTGCGGCGATTCATGGAAGTAACGAGAAGGGTGGAGGCACCGTGCTGGCGAGCGGCGTCTACGTATGCCTGGAGCGACGCTTTGAAGTGGGTGTCTTCGGGAGACCCCAGCTTCTGGTCGTTATGGGCGAACTGGATGACTAGAAAATCGTGGGCTGGATGGTAGACAGGATCTTATCGAGCCGGTGTTCGCTGGTGAAACTGCGGATGGTTTCACCGGACTCGGCCTCGTTGGCGATGACGACTTTTGGGCCGAAGAAGACGGGAAGCATCTGACCCCACGCAGCCCATGGTTCCTTATCCTGGTCGACGACAGTGGAGTCTCCGGCGAGATAGATGGTGGGGGTGTGGGGGAGCGGGCGCAGTGTGAGGGAGCGGAGGGCGGGGTGGACGCCATTGAACTCAAGAGTGAGTTTGGAGTCCCAGTCGAGAGCTCCAATCTCGCGAGGCTTGAGCTTGACCTTAAGGCCTGATGTTCCTGCTATCTCGTCGGTGCGGACGTTGACATTGAAGATCACGGTCTTCGAAGACCCGGCAGGGATGGCTTGGCGATCCAGGAAAAGCCGTCGCGATTCGGCGCGGATCGTGGTGGTGGAGGGCTGGTCAGATCCCAGGGTGAGGGTGACCTGAAAATTGCCTTCGGGGACAGGGACAGAGAGAAAGAAGGGTTGATCGCTGGCGCAGGCTCCCTCAGAGAAGGTGGTGGGGGATGGGAGGAGGTCAAAGCCAGCCTGGGTGGGAGTGTAGCGAGTCTTGGCAGAGAGCTGAACCTGGTGTCCACGGGCGTGGGATGTCGCGCAGGTGAAGGCCTGTATAGGGGGTTTGAGGGCAGGCAGGGTGCGATTCTGGGCGGGTGCAGGGAGGGCCACGAAAGTAGAAACAACAACAACTATCTTCACGGTTACAGAGTAGATCCGGGTGGGGCGGAGTGAAAGCACGGTAGGTGGCACCTGATTGGAATTTCGAGCCCATACTACGCTTTTCTTATCCAGAAGCGAAATCGTTTTTCTATTGACATTGCAACGTTGCCATCGGTAGATTTTTCTCCACGACCGAATTCATTTTTTTGAGCAGCACACTTCTGGAGGCAATTCATGTTTTTCCCATCCTTCTCGGCAGCGCGTACCACTCTTGAGAGCCCTATTCCTGTACGGCGCACAAAACGTCTGCTTCGCGTTACAGGGATGGTGCTGGGGATGGTGTTGCTTGCATTGGCCCCGTCATACGTCCAGAAAGGTGGACAGGCTGGAATTCAAGGGACAGTGACCGATAACACGGGAGCGGTCATTCCGGACGCTGCGGTGACGGCAACGAATAACGCTACAGGACCGCATCGGTGCGGCAGACGTCAAGTGCGGGTTTGTATTCCATCTCCCCGATTCTTCCTGGCACTTACACGGTCGTGGTGACGGCCAAGGGATTCTAGGGGTACAAGCAAGAGAACTTCGCGATCGATGCCCTGCGCATGACCGGGCTAAACATACAGCTGACCATCGGCGAGACAAGTTCGGAGATCACGGTGTCGGCTGCACCCCCGCAACTGGAGAGCACAAACGCGGTGCTGGGTGGAGTGATCGAGAACAAGACCTATGAGAACCTGCCGCTGTAGATGTCGGGCCAGCAACGAGATCCGACAGCGTTTGCGACGCTGCTTCCGGGAGTGCAAGGCGGCGCTCGCGCCCCGATTATCGGGGGCACAGGTAACTATTTGGCGGCCGTGTACCTGGATGGAATCCCGGTGACGACGATCAACCAGCAGGGTGATAACCGGGTGATTTCGAATGCGATCCCGGTCGAGGCGATCGACCAGTTCCAGGTAATCACGAGTGTGGCGGGGGCGGAGTACCAGGGAGCCGGCCTGATTAACTTCACTTTGAAGTCAGGTGGCGCTGCCTATCA
>JBDTDX010000048.1:0-5337 GCA_039922815.1 Granulicella sp. | reverse complement strand
GGCTCGCAGGAATACGGGAAAGTCCCGCTCTTTTTCATCACTACCTTCCACGAGCTTCCCGGCATAATCAACCCGGATTTGAAACTTCCATCCTCCGCAAGTACGGTGTGCGGAACGATGCCTTTATTCGTCCATTCCACCGTGTCGCCAACCTGCACGGTCAACGTCTCTGGCTGATACTGGAACGCCATAATCACAATCTGGTGCGTCACGGGTGCGGCCTTCTGCATGGGTTGAGCCCAGGCCAAAGCCGCCCCCCAGGAGCATGCAACAAACAACAGCAGGAACATCGTCCATCGCATACTCCGAGAGTGCAGTTTCATCATTGCCCCTTATCTTTATGCAAACCTCTGATTAATTGCTGGCTTTGAAAGGGCGTGGCTTTAGCCACGCCGCAAATCATCCCTGAAGAACGGGCTTTAGCCCCTGAGGGAATGCCGGACAGCTAACGGTTCTTTAGTTCATATGGTTTGCGGTAGTTCCGTTGGCCAGTGCCGTCTGAATCTTTTCCGCGTGCTCCAAATGGCCCTGGAACATTGGACCTACACCTTCCAACGCGGACTTCAACTCAGCGTTCTTGGCATTCGGAATCAATACCGTCGTCACGGCTGCGATCACCGCCTTGTGATACGCCACTTCGTTATCGACATAAGCCTTATCGAACGCCGCGCCCTTGAGCGTCTTCAGATGGGCCATCGTCTCCGTGGCCTGCTTCTTCAACGAAGCACTGGTATCGCTGTCCGCCGGGGTCACATGCAGCTTCGCACCCAGCGCGAATACGGACTTCTGCACCGCCGTATGGTCGGTCACCATCTGCTGAGCAAACTCACGAACCTGCGCGTCCTTCGTCTTCTTCAGTGCAAGGTTGGCATAGTTGATGTCAATCTGATTCGCCGCAACCACAATGCCGACGATCTGTGGATCGGAAGGAGCCTGAGCCTGCGCTGAGAAAGTCAGAACGCCGGCGGCGAGGGCCAAAATAGCTGTTGCACGAATACTCATCATCGTAATCTCCAAATGTGGCTAAAAAAATATGTTGCCAACTAGAGGAGTCGCGAGCACACAATTGGTTACATCGTCGGCAAAAAAATAATCTGTCACGGGTGTAACCTTTCTTTCCATCCCGACTCTCTTCACTAAGGGGGATCTATGGCTCATCTCGCAATTGCAGCAACTCCTCCCATGGAGACCATGACCGACGAAGAGGTCGTCACCCGCGTCCTCGCCGGGGAGGTCGAACTCTTCGAGGTCATCATGCGCCGCTACAACCAGCGCATCTATCGTGCCGCCCGCGCCATCACCCGCGACGACTCCAAGGCCGAAGACATCATGCAGGCCGCCTACGTCCGCGCCTACGAGCACCTGCGCCAGTTCTCCGGTGCCGCACCCTTTGGAGCATGGCTCACCCGCATCGCCGTCAATGAAGCGCTCGCCCGACTTCGCAACGCGAAGCGTTTCGACCAGCCAGAAGGTGAAGGAGACCACATGGACCGCTTTGCCTCCCCCGCTCCTAATCCGGAACAGGCCGCGGCCAACTCCGAGGCCTCCCATCTGCTGGAATCGCTCGTCGAGCATCTCCCCGACGGCAATCGCGCCGTCTTCGTCCTGCGCGACGTCGAAGGCATGAGCACCGCCGAAACGTCCCACGCCCTCGGCATCACCGAAGAAAATGTCAAAGTCCGGCTGCATCGCGCGCGCGCCACCCTGCGCGTCGGCCTGTCCGCTTATGCCACGCGCGAAGCCCGCGACGTCTTCGCCTTCCACGCTCGCCGCTGCGACCGTATCGTCAAGAACGTCTTCGACCAGATCCTCAAATCTGATCCTCCACAAACGAAGGTCTGATCCGGCAGAAGCCACAGCCTTCCCAGATGGATACCTGGCAAAAGAGCATCTTCGCGCTGAAGGCACAGGTCCTATCAGCATGAGGCGCAGCCCATGAAACAGAGCCTATTCGCGCTGAAGGCGCGGATCATATCAGCATGGGGCGTAGCCCCATGAAACATGACAGAAGGCAATACGAGGGCTGAAAGCCCGAGCTATTCTTTTCGAATAGCTCGACGCAGCTAGAGCAAAGTAACAGTTGGTGTAGAGTCTGCCCTGTCCTTTGTTTGTCATTCCCGAAGGGAATCTGCGGTTGCCTTCCTCCACACCAACAGCAAATCTGCTCTAGATGCAGGGCTTAACCCCGTCCGTGCAAAAGTAGCCAGTCGGATGGTTGCCCGAGCACTCCTCGTCAATCCACGACTGCAAGAGCTGAATGTGGATCTCGACATCGTCCGCCCGCACGCGATGGGCAATCCTCAGGTTGTACATCTGGGGGCATCGCACGCAACGGAGACATCCGACGATCTCCGGAACCGGCTCTCCGCGCTTCGGGAAACCCACCAGCTTATCGGCAGAAACATAAAGGGGCTGCATAAATTTCCTCGGTCGTCGGCGAGCCTCTGCGGCTTTACTGCGGAGCAGCAGAAACATCCGTCCGCCCAAAGAGGATTGTAACTACAAAAATGTAGTTACAGCACTACAAATTTGTAGCTACAGCACTACAATTTTGTAACTACACTTTTGCCCATTTTCAGGGAAGATGGAGCGCGCCGGTCGCCCTCTTATCCAGATACAGCCCCGGAAGCAAGTTCCTTCCGCACCATCGGGGCGACCGTATTGCCCAATAATTCGATCGCATGGAGCATCATTTTGTGTTCGAGCGTCACGTTGGTCATCTGAAAATTGAGACGTGCAATGCCACCCAGAGCCTCATTGACCGATAGAATTTTCGCCGCAATCTCCTCGGGCGCACCGATCAGAAACGCTCCCTTCGGACCTCGTGTGGCCTCAAACTGGCCCCGCGTGACCGGAGCCCAACCCCTTTATTTCCCGATACTTGTGAATAAATTGGCGTGTCCGGGATAGAAATCATCTGCGGCCTGCTGGCTCGTATCTCCGACAAAACCGACCATATGCAGCCCCACCTTGAGCCGTTCCGGCGCATGGCCCGCGCGCCTTCCGGCCTCGCGGTAAAGGTCAATCAGAGGGCGAAACCGATGCGGCTCACCTCCGATAATGGCCACCATCAAAGGAAGGCCCAGCACCCCAGCGCGCACGAATGACTGAGGCGTTCCCCCAACCCCAAGCCATACAGGCAGCGGATCCTGCACCGGTCGCGGATATATTCCCTGCCCCGTCAGCGCAGCGCGATGCTCTCCAGCCCAATGAATACGCGTGTTTTCGCGGATTGCGAGCAGCAGATCGAGCTTCTCCGCGAATAGTGAATCGTAGTCCTCGAGCTGCAACCCAAAGAGAGGAAACGACTCGGTAAAAGAGCCACGCCCCACAACCAGCTCCGCCCTTCCCCGCGAAAGCAGGTCCAGCGTTGCAAACTCCTGAAAGACGCGCACCGGATCAGCGGCGCTGAGGACAGTTACAGCGCTGTTCAGGCGAATTTTGCTGGTCCGTGCCGCCGCCGCCGCAAGAATTACAACTGGTGCAGAATCGAGGAACTCCTCCCGGTGGTGTTCGCCGACACCAAAGCTATCGAGCCCAACCTGATCGGCCAACTCGATCTCTTCGAGCAGGTTGCTCAACCGCTCGGTGGGACTAATCCGCAAGCCTGTTGCCGGGTCTGTAACCGTCGCTACAAAGCTGTCGATACCGATCTGCATATGGATAACCTCTTTTGATTCTTGTGTTTCTACCATTCGATGCGCTTCGGTCTACTGCTGATTCATGCCTGCCAGAGAGGCCCCAACAAACTTCGGAATCCGCGCCAGCCGGGAGTAAAATAAGGTGTGCCGAAATATTCCATCGTCGTGCCTTTCCACAACGAAGAAGAGAATGTAACCACGCTCTATGACCGGCTGAAGGCTGTCATGGAACAAGTGGGAGAGACCTTCGAACTGGTCTTCGTGGACGACGGATCGCGGGATCGAACCTTTCGGCTTCTGGAAGAGATTGCCGCCGTCGATAGCCGTGTCCTGGTGATAAAACTACGCCGGAATTTTGGCCAGACCTCTGCGCTGGCAGCAGGATTTGACCATTCGCAGGGAGAGTTCATCCTTGCCATGGATGGCGATCTGCAACACGACCCGGAAGAAGTTCCCAACTTCCTGATAAAACTCGAAGAGGGATACGACGTCGTCAGCGGATGGCGGGTATCGCGAGTGGACAATGTGCTGATGCGCCAGATCCCTTCGCGCGCGGCGAACTGGCTGCTGGCAAAGCTTTCGGGCGTCAACATCCACGACTTCGGAACAACCTTCAAGGCCTATCGCCGCGAGGTGATCCAGAACATTCCCCTCTATGGCGAGATGCACCGGTTCATCCCCGCCCTGGCGTCATGGTATGGCGCGAGCATCTGCGAAATCCCCATCACCATCGTCGAACGGGAGCATGGCAAGAGCCACTACGGTATTTCACGCACCTTCCGCGTGTTCTTTGACTTGGTGACCATTCGGTTTTTGCTGAAGTACATGACGCGCCCACTGCATTTTTTTGGCACGATCGGTGCCCTCGGCATGCTTGCTGGATCGTTCATGGCGCTCTGGCTGCTGGTGCTGAAGGTAGCTACTGGCCAGAACATCATGCTGATGCATGGTCCCCTCTTTGTCATCGCGGGAGTATTGATTCTGGCAGGGGTGCAGATGATGGGGATCGGTCTGCTCGGCGAACTCCAGGTCCGCCACTTTCATACCGCGAACCACCGCGCGCCCTACGCGGTCGATCGTATTCTGCGGCTGCGCTCATCTGAAGAGAGCCTCCTACAGTAGAAGATCAGTAACGGCTCATTCCGTTCCATATTGTGCAATCAGACTGAGACCGCTTGCGGATAGTTGTGTGCACAGCGGCCCAAAATGCCTGCTTAGGCAGTGTCGTGAGTAGAACGGTGGTAGCTCGCATGACGCTGCATGAGCATGGCGGCACTGCCACTCAAGCGAGCCAATTCGGCATCCCCTGCCGCCCGCAGCAGCGGTGGGCGACCAACCAGCATGGAAGCCTCAAGCTCCTGCGCGACAATCGGTCCGCAGAGCTCCCATGTAGCCGTAATGTCGCCGACTACAAGAATCAACTCCGGGGAAAGGGTCGCCGTGATAAGACGCATGCCCCGACCTAGAGCACGAGCCTGTTCCGTAAGAGCGTAGACGGCATCGGGGTCTCCATCCTGACCTAATCGAAGGAGCTCGTAGATATCTTTGATATTTCGATGGCTGGCAGCGTTGTAGACACGGATGGCAGCGCGCGAAGAGGCGACCATCTCCCAACAGCCTTTTTGTCCGCATTGGCAGAGGGGCCCAGCAAGGTCGACAGACACATGGCCAAATTCACCGGCAAGGCCATTATTTC
>JBDTDX010000047.1:0-2420 GCA_039922815.1 Granulicella sp. | reverse complement strand
GGCCAATACAACATGCGCCGATGGAACGACGGCGATCCGATCGCCATGAATTACATTGGCCACCCTGTCGAAGGCGCTGTCGCCGGCTATCTGGAGATCCAGAACAATCCGCGCGACCGCGCCCTGCAGATGGGCGACGAGCACTATTGGAGGAGCCGCCTCCGTGCTTTGGCCTGGGCGACTGCCTTCTCGACGCAGTGGGAGATTGGACCTCTTGGCGAAGCGGCCATCTTCAACCAGGGCGGCTTCACCTACGCGGTCCACTGCCAAAAACACTGCGGCCCTGACGAAAAGATCACCAACAACACGGGCTGGGTCGACTTCGTCATCACGCCCGCGGTCGGTACGCTCTGGATCATCGGCGAGGACGCCCTCGACAAATACATTACCGACCCGCTGGTTCGTCGCCACCCGCACAACTTCGGCTACAAGGTGCTCCGCTCCAGCGCCAATCCCTCCCGCTCGCTTTCCAATATGCTTCGCGGCCGCGAGCCGTGGTATCGCGACTACGAACACCCCACATCGTATGAATCCCGCATCATTGGCCCCTTCGAGCGTGCTTTGGACAAGGAGCCCAGGGACCACATCGATATCTTCACGCATTACACCGCTTACTCGGTCCGCCGAAACAAGACAGGATGCGAGGGTTGCCGGGGTCTTGCAGCGGGCGCGGGCGTGGGGATCGGCATTCGCGTCTTCCGCTATCTCGATTTCGTGACGGACCTCAGCTATCAGCCTGAGGCGAGCCCGCTCTCCAGCCTCAATATCGGCGGAACTCTCTTCACTGGAAACTTCGGTATGCGCTCCGGCTACAACGGCAAGCGATTCAAACTTCGTGCGTCCCTCGCACCGGGCTTTGCCAGCTACTCCCGTGCGCAGGACCTGCCGACCCCCGAAGATCCGCAGCCGAGCAGTCACCGCGCTACCAATTTTCAAGCCGTCGCGGGAGCCGAGGTTGACGTCAAAGTCGCACCGCATTTTGGCCTGCGCATCACCGGGCAGAATATGCTCATTCGCTACAAGAGCGCGGTTCGCGATCCGGACGGCATCGGCACGCTGCCCAATCTCAACTTCCTCTCCCACGACAACTACATCAACTCCACCAACTGGGGTGTGAAGGTCGGTCCGGTCTTCTACTTTTAGCGTTTGCGACCTCTCAATTCAGACCGAATCGTCCAGCACAGCCACGGATAAGTTACACTTGATATGTGAGACCCTTGTCGCAGTTCGCTGCCAGTAAGAGATCGCAGTATCTCTTCGGGAGCGTTCTTTGTTGCCTGATGGTCGTCTTTGCGGTGGGCGCAAAGATGGCTCTCTACCAACCGCAGCAGGCTGCTAAGACGATTGCAGCGACGAAGGCATGGCAGGATCATGCTGTCCCGGCAATCGAAGCACCCATGGCCTTGTCGGCCATCTCCTTTGCGGGCATGCTCGCCCTCGTTCTTGCTCTCAGCTTCGCACCCCTCTGGGTGATTACGCACGATGAAGACGAGCTATCGACGCTCAGATGGTTCTCGCCAGGCATCGCTGTAAGACCCCCTCCCGCACTCTAGGACGTCCTTCGTCCTTGCGCGCTTTTGTGCTGTTTGATCGCACTGCAGCGTGTCATGTTTGCGCCACGTTTTAGAGGCGCGGCAGTTCTTCCATACAAACGAGTGACCCAAAATGAATCGTTCCTCTGCGTTGCCGGCTAAGGCCTCTCTGGGCTTATTGTCGCTGCCGTTTTTCCTGCTCATCGGACTAGGTTGTCAACATGCAAACCAGGGCCAGAAGGATGCGGCCCAGGCCGCTCCCATCGCGCCGATTGCGATTGTGAGTCGCGCCCCCCTCACCAATACCCTCAACGTCGCCGGAGAGTTCCTTCCGTTTCAGGAGGTCGAGCTCCATGCAAAAGTAGCAGGATACATCCGCCACATCAGCGTGGATATCGGGGACAAGGTAAAAGCGGGGCAGGTGCTCGCGACCCTCGACATACCTGAGTTGACAGCGCAGGTGCAGGGAGCAGACGCCGGTGTCCGTCAATCGCAGGACCAGATTGCGCGCGCCACCAGTGAAGTAGCACGTGCGCAGGCCAACTACAGCGCCTTGCATTCTTCATCGCAGCGGCTGCAACAGGCATCGAACGCGCGGCCCGGCTTGATCGCACAACAGGAGTTGGATGACGCCTCCTCGAAGGACCGCGCCGCTGAAGCGCAGGTCGACTCCGCGAAGTCCGCCCTATCCGCCATGCAGCAACAACTTGGCGTCTCGCAGGCTGACCGTCAGCATTACTCCGCGTTGGCGGATTACTCGCGTATCAGCGCGCCGTTCAGCGGCGTGATTACCTGGCGCTATGCGGACACCGGCTCGCTGATCCAGGCCGGCACCTCCAACGCGGCGTCCATGCCTGTCGTAAAGCTGGCACAGGTGGACGTGCTTCG
>JBDTDX010000046.1:0-4745 GCA_039922815.1 Granulicella sp. | reverse complement strand
TCACCCTTCCCGGCAACCGCGTCACCGTCGGCCGCAACGGCCAGGTTGCCGCAAACATCGTCGCCCGCGAGGTCGTTGTCCTTGGCAAGGTGCGCGGCAATGTGCAGGCTTCGGACCGCGTAGACATTCGCAGCGAAGGTTCACTCACCGGTGACGTCATCGCAGCGCGTATCTCCATCGAAGACGGTGCCTTCTTCAAGGGTGGCATCGACATCCGCAAGCCTGGTGCCGAGGCCAAGGCAGCAACACCCGCAGTCACGCCGGTAGCCGTCAGCTAAGAGTAGTTCGCAAGTGATTTCAGCAATGGCCTCGGCGTTCTTTAGCCGGGGCTGTTCTGCGTCCGCGCTCAAAGAAGGTTTCGCGCCACAGTAAAGATGACAGCCGCAACCAGCACCATCCCCATCGCGCTTCGCGGAGGCTCCGGCCACCGAAACGTTTCATACCTCATGGCGCGATAGCAACACACCGCCGCAAACCCAACAAGGAACGGAAACAGCGCCACAAAAAATGCGTTGTAGTGGAATGCCTCCATCAGGTGTCCGCGCAACATGGCCGCCAGCGCCCGCGTAGATCCACAGCCCGGACACAACCAATGCAGATAGCGGTACACCGGGCATTGAGGATAAAACTCATACTGCTCCGGAGGGAACCGTAGCAGCAGCGCCCCCACCGCAATTGCCGCCCCCACACAGGCTGCGGCGATGACAGTGCTAGAGCGTCTGGCCATCGGCATTTGCCAGCGTCGTATCCGCAGCCGCACGGCTCAGCAGTATGCGCAGGTCTGTCACTTTGTTCAGCGAGAATGCCTTTTGCCCTGCCATTGCCGTCACCGCGATAAAGTCTGCGCGTTGCACATTCTGTAGCGAAAACGCGGGCCGCGGATCCGGTTGCATGGCCGCAATCTCCACATGACTCATCTCCAGGTTTTCGATATGCCGCAGAAAAAAACCCTGCGCAGGCATCGGACCAAACATCCCCGGGTCGGGGTACTTGTTCTCGTTCTCCGGCGGCACCACCTTCACCAGGTCTGCATAGTCGCCGCCCTTGTGCTGATGGTAGATATTCGAGAACTTCACGTCCTTGATCGCATAGCCGGGAATCCCGCTCACGATCGAGCAGATCCGCGAATCGGAATTGTAACTGGTGCAGTTACTTACCAGAATCCGCTGCAGCGTGCCGACCTTGGTCGTCTCCTTCGGCCCGCGCAACCGCGCTCCCAGCCTGAAGAAGAATGGCGCTTGAATCACGTCCCGCATGGTGATGTTCGAGATCGTGATGTCTTCGCACAACGCTCCGTCCTCGCTCTCAAGCGCAAGCCCCTGGCAGCCTTCAAAGACGCAGTTTGAAATCGTAATGTTTTTGAATCCGCCGTTCGACTCCGTCCCGCACTTGATGCGCCCCGTGCGATAGACCTTTGCGTCCTCCGGAAACTTCTTGAAGGTTCCGTCGAGCACCGTTCCCAGCTCGTAGTAGCCGGTGACGTAGCAGTTGGTAATGGTCACATTCTCCGTCGGCTTCGCATAACCAAGTGCATAGCTCGACTTCGGGCAAATGCCGTCGTCCCACGGCGAGTTCACAGTGCAGTTCGACACATGAACGTTCTTGCAGCAATCAATGTCCATCCCATCGCGGTCCGTGTCGATGGTCAGCCCATCGATGATCAGGTTATCGACACCGGTCAGCAGTAGCCCAAAATGTCCACCCTTCAAAATGCTGAAGTCACGAAAGCTCACGTTGCGGCAGTTCTTGAGTGCAATCGCCTTATTGCCAACGCCTGCCTGCTCCGCGACATAAATTGTATAATCGCCACGCGCCACGCGATTAGCGCCAAAGCTCAACCCTTTGCCATAGATTCTCCCCGGCCCGGTGATGGACAAATCATGCAGGTCCTCGCCCCATAGCAGCGAGTTGTGCCAGTGATTATGCCCATAGTCCTGGTAGGCATCCCACGCGGTCTTCGGCTCGGCCGCATCATAGGTGCCACCGTTATAACCGGTCGTCGCGCCTGGTTTGGGCGACTCTGCCGCCACGATGGTTGCGCCTTGCGAAAGATAGAGATTCACATTGCTCTTCAATCGGATCGAAAAGCAGAGCCAATCGCCGGCCGGAAAAACTACGGTCCCACCACCCGCTGCTGCTGCGGCTTCAATGGCCTTGTTCACAGCAGGAGTATCGACCGTTTTGCCATCACCCACGGCCCCATAAGTACGCACATCGAAGGTGGCTGAGCCTGTCTTGCCGTGTGCAGATTTTGGAGTAGCAGCATAAGCAGCAGGCACAGTGGCTGCGGCTGCTGCCAATCCCATGCTGCCCAGTTTTAGAAGTTCACGGCGGGCGGAGTTGAAGGTATTCATCGACACACATCCTAACAGCTCAATACAGTTATTAATTCGTTTCACTTCGAGGGCTGTGACCCTAAACCTTGTCATCGCCCGTAGGCCGAAACCGGTATCCCACCCACGGCTCCGTGAGGATATATCGCGGCTCTTCCGTAGTCTCAATCTTCTTGCGAAGCTGCCCGATATGCACCCGCAGATACTCCGGCTGATCCGCATTGCTCCCCCAGACCGTCTGGAGCAGCGCTCTTCGCGTCAGTACCTGCCCCGGATGTTCGGCCAGACACAGCAGCAGGTCAAATTGCTTCGGCGTCAGGTGAATCTCGTGCCCACGCACGACGACGCGGTGCTGCGGAACATCAATCACAAAGTCTCCAACCGTGATCACCTCCTGCGCCTCAGGAGCGTTCGCATCGCGGCGTCGCAGGTGAGCGCGCACACGGGCCAGCAACTCCTGAATGCTGAACGGTTTCGTGATGTAGTCATCGGCCCCGGCGTCCAGTGCCTCGATCTTGACCATGTCCTGATTTCGCACCGATAGCACGATAATCGGCACCTCCGAAAAGCTTCGTATCTCGCGACACAGCGTGACGCCGTCCATCTGTGGCATCGCCAGGTCGGTAATCACCAGGTCGGGCGACCATTCCTGCACCGCAACAAGACCCTCCATACCATCGGGCGCCACGCGCAGGCTGTAGCCCTGTGTAGACAGTGAAGTCCGCAGCACTCGCAGAATCTGCGGTTCGTCGTCGACGATCAGGATCTTTGCAGCTGCCTTCAGAGTCTTCAATCTTCATCCTTGTGCTGCGTCACAATGTGCACATCCACGTTGGGCGCTTCCTTCAAAAAGTGCTGGATGGCCCAGTAATACAAATATTGCTTCCATCCCTGGACCACGGTGCGGCCAAAGATCACATGCGTAATGTGCTTCTCGCGAACAAATCCTGCTGCCGTATGAGCAATGCTCTTACCCTTCACGGTAAAGATCTGCGCATTCAGATTTCGTGCAAATTGCATATTTGCCGCAAGCGTACTCTCTGCCTCCAGGTGCGTAGCGCGCTCGCGGTCGTTCTCAATGTGGAGCACAAACAGCTCGCCGCCCACACCCTCTGCGATCCGTGCACCCCGCGCAATCAAATGCTGCGATGCGCTGCTGGAGCTGATGCAGACCGCAACTCGCTCGCGTACGCTCCAATTGTCTTCGATGCGCTTCGCATCCATATATGCCGTCAACGTGCGATCGACGGCCTTGGTCACATGCTGCAAAGCCAACTCGCGCAGCGCGATCAGGTTGCCGCGGCGAAAGAAGTTAGCCAGCGCCTTTTCTGCCCGGTCCACGCGATAGATGTCGCCGCGCCGCATCCGCGTCTGCAACGCCTCCGGCGTCAGGTCAGCCATCACGATCTCGTCGGCGCGCTGCACGATCCAATCCGGGACCGTCTCACGGATCTGCACCCCGGTAATACTCTGCACGGTTGGGGAGACGCTCTCGATATGCTGTACATTCATCGTCGCCAGCACATCGATATTGGCTTCCAGCACCTCCAGAACATCCTCGTACCGCTTGCGATGCCGGGCTCCTTCGATGTTGGTGTGCGCCAGTTCGTCGATCAGCACGATCTGTGGCTTACGCGCCAGAATGGCATCGAGATCCATCTCTTCAAACTGCACGCCCTTGTAATCAAGCACCTGCCGAGGCACCTGCTCGAGCTGTGCAGCCAGCTCTGCTGTGCGGGGACGGCCATGTGTCTCGACTACGCCGATAACGACATCCTCGCCTCGCTGCCTGCGGCGAATTGCCTCGCTCAACATGCTGTAGGTCTTGCCCACGCCCGGTGCGTACCCAAGAAAAAGCTTGAATGTTCCGCGAGTCTTCTCAGGATCAACCTCCGCGAGCCATTCCTCGGGACTCTTTCCGGTCGGATTGGCGGCAGTTCGTGTCGGCATGGGACTCATGAACGTCTAAGATACGGTTGTGAAGCGATCTCTGATAAGCAGTGTTATTCGGTACATCCTCTCGACTGCAGCCATCGCTGCTATTGTAGCGGTCTATCATCATTGGCCGCATGTCAATGACACCACAGTGGCGATGACCTTCTTCATCCCCATCCTTCTCGCTGCAGCGAACTGGGGCTTGCGGCAGGCCATCTATCTCTCGTTTCTGTCGGCGGCAGCGTTCAACTTTTTCTTCCTGCCGCCGCTCAACACCTTGACCATTGGCGACAGCCGCAACTGGGTCGCGCTGCTTGCGTTCCTCTTCACCGGCATCGTAGCGAGCCAACTCGCCGAACGAGCCCGCACCGAGGCGAAGACCTCCCGTCGCCGTCAGCGGGAAGCCGAACGCCTCTCCGACCTGAGCCAGCAAATGCTCGTCAGCGGCAACGTCATCGACCTGGTCAACGCGCTGCC
>JBDTDX010000045.1:0-4579 GCA_039922815.1 Granulicella sp. | reverse complement strand
GATGCGATCTTCTCGGATGCGTAGTTGAAAGGCTCTGCGCTGCATGGGTTGTTTCCTTTCTTTTCGAGATGGGGCGGCGGATGAGGCATCCGGCGACTGCTTAACGCCAGGAGATTACTGCAACCTCGAACGGTTGCAGGGTGATGGCGTGGCCGGAGACAGCTGTCTTGCTTGGTGCGTTATCGGCGGTGGATGGGGCGACGAAGGTGATGGTGCTGCCTTCTGCATCTGCGGGTAGGGTAACGGGCTGCTCCTGATTGTGCTTGTTGATAAGCAGCAGCTTTTTGCCGTGCGCGGTCTCGAATGCCTGGGCTGTGTAGGCTCCGCCGGAACTGGTGGTTCCTGCGAGCTTATCGCCGGGACCGAAGTTATCTTTGAGCAGCTTCAGGACCCAGTAGCGTGCGTTCGGTTTGGTCGTCTCGTAGTCCATCATGCTGACGCTTGGATACTGGGACGGGTAGCCGACTAACTGGGACTCGCCGAGGACGTCGATGCCCATCTTCGCCCCTTCCACGTAGAGATAGGCATAGAGGGCACCGGCGAGATTCCAGTAGGCCGGCGGCGGGGGCTTTGCGACGTATCCCGGGTGCGCGATCTCCTTGCCATCTTCAGGCAGGATGACGCCTAGCTCGTTGAGATCTGTTCTGGTAGTGGGAGACTCGCGCTTTCGAATGGCCTCGGCAAAACGGACCGTGTTGAGAAAGCCAGCGGCTTGATCGAAGAAGGTGTACTGCCAGTGATCGAGCTGCTGATCGGCGCTGGGAGTGGCGTAGAAGTGATAGCTGATGTAGTCGAGTGGCGCACCCTTGCGATGGTTCGCAGGATTGAGAAAATATTCGAACATGCCGGGCGCCGTACTTGGACTGGCGAGGCCAAGGCCTACGAATTTCAGATTCGGATCTACTTTGAGCATGGCTTCGGTGACAGCATCGTAGAAGCGCGTGTAGGTTTCGGGCGTCCAGTGATGTTCGAAGTCGATCTCGTTGAGGAGTTCCCAGTAAGCGATCTTGTAGTGATGACCTGACTCGTGACGCTTGCCTAACTCATCGGTGAAGCCGCCCTGCGTATACCAACTGAGCAGGCGGGCGAAGTAGGCGGAGATCTCCTTCATGGAAGGGTCGCGGAGTTCGGTGCCCTGCGTGTAATGCCAGAAGACTTGATTGGGATCGTCGGGATAGGTGACGGGCTTGTCGGTCTTGTACATCCACGCGGGGATGGTGCTGAAGTTGATCATGACGCTGTGGCCAGCGGTGGCCTGCATGAAGTCCTCGAAGGTGGGATCGATGTGTGAGAAATCCCACGAGGTCTTGCCGTTTGCGGGGGCATCGAGCTCCGCGACCGCTTGACGAGGGTAGGGAAGCCAGGGCACATAGCGGACATAATCGGCGCCAAGAGCATGGAGTGCGGCAAAGGAGCTGTCGTGCAATTTCGCTCCGCGTAGCAGCATGGGATTGACGACGACCTGAAGGGTAGGCGTGGATTGTGAGACGGTCGTTTTGGTCCAGTCGATCTTTACTTCTGCCTGCGTGGTCTGCGCGCTGGCCACCGCCGCAGCGCAGAAACAGGTTGCTGTGAGTGTGGCTGCGGTCGTGATGTATTGCGTGAGCGACTTCATCCAGGTCCCCTTCGTTTTTATGCTTTTGCAAACTTATTTGTGCCGGATCGCGGCTGGAATTCGTTTCATGAAGAACCAGGAATCATAGTAGGGCACGTTGTGCGTTCGTGAAACCGTTTGTGGGCGGATGCGTGATGTTTGCCAAGTTAAGAATACGGTCAGGTGGGGAACAGCGAGCTATGGAAGCACGATTGTGCGTCCGTGCTGAGGTCTTTCAAAGAGATTGCGAAAGACGATCGTTCACGGTATGAAAGTGGTTGCATAATAGGTATCGAAGCTTGTGGGAGCCAGATGGCATCGCGTAAAACGACGAAGAGACTTTATCTGATACCAGTGCTGACCAAGGCGCTGGATATTCTTGAGTTGGTGAAGACTGAGAGCCAGCCGATGACGCTGGAGTCGATTCATCGCGTGACGAAGGTATCGAAGACAACGGTTTACCGTGTGCTGAAGACGTTTGTGCATCGCGGCTATTTGTCGCAGTCACCTGATGGTCTGTATCGCTATGTGACTCACTCGAAGAAACTGCGGTTTGGTTTCGGGGGTCAGAGCGCGGATATGCCGTTCTCTGTGCAGGTGCTGGAGAGCCTGGAGCTTGCGGCGACGGCGGTGGGAATCGACCTGCTGGTGCTGGACAATTGCTACGACGCGGCGACGGCAGTAAAGAATGCCGAAGAGTTTGTGACGAGCCGCGTGGATCTGGTGATCGAGTTTCAGGTGGAGCAGAAGGTAGCTCCGGTGATTGGCGACAAGCTGGCGAGTGCGAAGATTCCGCTGATTGCGATCGACATTCCGCATCCTCATGCGACTTATTTTGGTGTGGATAACTACCGGGTTGGGATCGAGGCAGGAGAGTTGCTGGCCGCGCACGCTGTACGGAAGTGGAACCGCAAGGTGGACTGGGTGTTGGGGCTGGATCTTCCAGAGGCCGGGCAGCTTGTGGAGAGCCGGATTACGGGTGCGTTTGACGGAGTACGGAGCGCCATTGCGGATATTCCGGTGGAGTGTTTTGTGCGAATGGATGGCCGCGGGATGCGGGACACGAGCGAAAAACTGGTTGCAGATTTTCTGCAAAGGCACCCGAAGGATCGACATATTTTGATTGCGGCCGCAACGGACACAAGTGCGTTGGGAGCGCTCGATGCCGTGAAGGCGAAGAAGCGGGAAAAGGACGTTGCGATTGTGGGGCAGGACGCGTTGGCGGAGGCGGTTGAGGAGATTCGAAAGGTCCGGTCACCGTTGATTGGTTCGGTTTCGCATGAAGTAAGTTCCTATGGCCCGAGCCTGATTGATCTGGGATTGGCGTTGCTCCGAGGGCAGATGGTGCAGCCCTATAACTACGTCGAACACAAACTGGTGACACGCGAAAAATTGAGCTAGGCGCGGCTATTCCAGAGGATCCGTGGGGTTCAGTTTGGTATCCAGTTCGCCCGACTTTGACAGTCTAAAAGTCCCAAGAAGAGAATAGAAAACACCAGCTCTCAAGACCGTGGCTCGCCCTCATAGGGCATCAAACGCAAAGTCATACGATGATGACTTCTATGCCGGCGCTTCTCAGCGTATTGGCAACGCCATCCGGTATTTGATCGTCAGTAATCACAGTATGGATGGCAGTGGGTGGGACGATCAGCGCCATGCTGGAGCGGCTGAATTTTGTGGAATCGCAAACGGCGACGACCTTTCGAGAGGCGCGGACCATAGCCCGGTTTACCCGAGACTCAAGAAGGTTCGGAGTGGTAATGCCAATCTTCGGGTCGAAACCATCAACAGCCAAAAAGAAAATATCGGCGCGTATCTGAGTGAGGGAGTCCTCGGCCATGGGACCAACAAGTGAAAAGGAATTTTTTCGCAATGTCCCGCCGGTTAAAATGATTTCAAAGCCCGTATCACTCAGATCCGCGGCTATGTTGAGCGCGTTGGTGACGATCGTGAGATTGGAAAATTCGCGCAGAGATCGCGCTATCGTTGCCACTGTTGTGCCCGAGTCCAGGAGGATACACTGGCCGTCTTTTACCAGCTTGACTGCAGCAGCGGCAATCCTTTGCTTCTCTTTGACCTGGTGACTCTGCTTCTCGTTGAGAGATGGATCCATCATGGTGCTGCCTTGAGGTGTAAGAGCGCCGCCATGGGTGCGTTGCAGGAGACCCTGGGCACCAAGCTTGTCCAGATCTTTGCGAATCGTAATCGGTGAAATTCCGAGCGATTCTGAAAGCTCGGAGACCAGAACACGCCCATCCCGATGAAGGAGAGACAGGATGTACTGCCGCCGCTCGCCGATCAGCATCTTGTTGTACTCAGTACTCGCTTGCTGCGGGGCGTCAGGGGTCTTCTTTCGACGATTCACGTGGCGGCTTTTCATCTCTGATTTTCTCAATGCACGTTGCCAGGCGTTCCATGACAAACGAGGTGAAGGACCGTATTTGTAGTGTGCTGGATGCTACGTTTTACGTTCTATTTATACCAGATTGGTTCTGAATCGTAACTTGCGTTTTCTCTATTCGCGGAGAGGCAAGTAACGGGACGAACCGCCGCCATCTATCAGGTATTGACTGCGACTGGTTATGCTATGTTGTGTTTGCTCTTCTCTTGCACTTGTGGCGCATCCTGATACTGTGCCACTATATTTCGGCGGGGAAGCTGACAATTTGACCAGGGTAGTCACACTATGAAGGTGATCGACATTGCGATTGCAGGAGAGATCAACCTCGATCTAATTTTGTCGGGGCTGCCAGTGAACATGCCTACCGAACGTGAATTGCTGGCGAGTGGTTTTTCGATGACTCTCGGGAGTTCGTCGGCAATTCTGGCGCACAATCTTGCTAGCCTAAATGTGCGGGTCGGCTTCGTTAGTATGGTGGGTCCCGATCCACTGGGTGCAATCGCACTGGAGTATCTGCAACAGGCGGGCGTTGACCTAAGCAGGACGGTACGGAGCAGCACTGGAAGCAGCACCGGTGTAACGGT
>JBDTDX010000044.1:0-3875 GCA_039922815.1 Granulicella sp. | reverse complement strand
CCGTAATTGTGTGCAATTGATGCATTGAATTTTCAATACGGTCGAGCATGTGGTTGAGCGTCAGCGCCAGATGGCCGATTTCGTCGTTGCCTTTTGTCGTCGGAACTCTGCTCTTGATGTCCGACTGCCCAATTCTCGAAGCTGCTTCGGTGATACGTCGTACACGGCCTAGCATGCTCCTGGTCGTGTAGAAGACGATCACGAAGCCGAAAAGGACCATCACTAACCCGAGAAGGAGAAAGCGAATTCGTAGATTTCGTAAGACACGCAATTCATCTCGTTCGGAGAGACCCAGATAAATATGGCCTCCATCCGCAGTTCGAACAGCTGCCACGCGGAATGGTACGTGAAATCCATCGACTTGAAGATTGGAAGGCAATTCGGGCCGAAAATGGCTGGACCGGATCGAGCGCAAATTTGCTTTGCCGTCCCCGGCACCTACCCAAAGCTTCGGAGTTCCATCCGCATCGCTTTGCAGAAAGAAGACGGAATCGTTCTCATTCTCACCTTCTGCAGCGCGTACTCTGTTTGGCACCTCCCTGCTTGCAAGCTCAGCAACTTCGCCAACCACGCGGCTATAGAGACGATCTTTCGGCGTGTGTTCAGCCACATCGCCGAGAACTTCAATCTCGCCCGAAAGCCACGCATCGCTTCGACGCTGAATATCATTGGCAACGAAGCGATGAAGAGACATGAAGACCAGCAGGGTGCTACAGGCAAAAGCCAGTGTGGCCCACATCGATATCCGCCACGCAGCACTATGTATCGTCGGCCTATCGGTCTTTGAGTACATACCCTATCCCCCGCAACGTTTTAATCAGTGGATCACGTCCGTCTGTATCCACCTTGCTTCGCAGGCGATAAATGTGAACATCAACGACGTTCGTGTCTGGCTGGATTCTCATCCCCCAGACCTGATCGAGAATCATTGAACGAGTAACAACGCGGCCAGCATTTCTGCATAGGTATTCAAGCAGCATGAACTCTTGCGGCGTAAGTTGGAGTTTCTCGCCACCGCGAGTTGTCTCCCGCTTCAGGAGATCCAATTCAAGATCAAGCACTCGTATACGGGACGATTCGTTACTCAATTGGTTATGCCGACGTAGAAGATTTCTCAATCTTGCCAACAACTCAGCCATCGCGAAGGGCTTGGTCAAATAATCATCTCCGCCTTGTTCGAGACCACGAACTCGATCATCCACCGTTCGACGTGCTGACAAGATAAGGACGGGAGCGGAGACGCCAAGCTGCCGCAGTCTTAGAATGAGCGTGATGCCATCGATGTCCGGAAGCCCAAGGTCAACGATGAGAACGTCGTATGAACCCTCCATGGCGAGTTGCTCAGCCGAAGCACCGTTGGCAGCAACTTCGACCTGATAGCCGGCGTCCATCAGCGAGCATTTCAGAAAGTTTTGAATCTCGGGTTCGTCCTCTACAAGCAAGAGCCGCATAATCGGATCTTAGACCATCTCGCATGTGCAACAAACTGGGCGAGCAATCGTGGCGCCTTCAAACGCATGAACAAATCGTCATTTCTTGTAGTGCTATCAAGGGAGGGGCAGCTTCGTCTCACAGGGTAGATGAAGTATCCGCTTTCGCTCGCCGTGGCACGAGGAACGCCCACTCTAAATCAATCGATGCGCAACTGTAGCGGGAGTTCATGAACAAGTTTGAACTAAGAGACACTGAAGTTGGCGTTATATTCAGAATTCGAGACTCGTTCTCTCAAGTAGTCGTCTGTCGAAGGATGATCAATTCGTCGTCCAATTTATCAGAGACGCACACTCAGCATATCGTCCCTCAAATCAGGTTGAGAGTCTTTTTCGCATGACTACGGCTTACCTGAACCGCATTGCCACTGCCGTACCAGAGCACGATGTGCATGACGCCTTCGCCGTCTTCGCGGAGACGATGCTTATAGACCCACGGCTGCGCAAGGTCTTCCGTCGCATGGTGAGCCGCGCCGACATCGCGCATCGCTATTCATTCCTCAATCCGCAGAAAGACTCCAGCCAAATCTCACCGCATGACGCGCATCGGTTCTATCGGCTCGGCAACTTTCCCAGCACGGCGAGCCGCATGGAGTTTTTTGAACGGAATGCACCGGTGTTGATGAGGAAGGCAGTCGACCAGCTTGCGCTCGATGAACAGGAACGCTCCGGCATCACGCACGTACTGGTGACCTGCTGCACAGGGCTCTATGCTCCGGGGCTGGACTTTGAGATCGTCGACCACCTTGGGCTTTCGGTTGACGTAGAGCGCACAGTGGTTGGATTCATGGGATGCTATGCCGCGATCAATGCGCTGAAGCTTGCGCGTCACATTGTGCGCTCAGATCCGAAGGCGGGCGTGCTGATGGTCAATTTGGAGCTGTGCACGCTGCACTTCCAGGAGACGCAGGACCTGGAGCAGGTGCTCTCCTTCCTGGTGTTTGCCGATGGTGCGGCGGCGAGCCTGATTACCGCTCGCGAGCAGGGCTTTGCATTGGACAGCTTCAAAGTAATGATGGTTCCCGACACGAAGGAGCTGATTACGTGGAAGATTCGTGGACTCGGATTCGACATGTTGCTCTCCGGGCAGGTGCCGGCGCAGTTGGGCCGCGCGTTACAGGAGAGCGACCTGATGAGGGAGCGCGATGGCATCGACCTGTGGGCAGTGCATCCCGGCGGACGATCGGTTCTGGATGCAGTGGAAAATGGGCTGGAGTTGCCTGCCGATGCGCTGGCGGCGTCGCGCGAGGTGCTGTCGCGCTTCGGCAACATGTCGTCAGCGACAATAATGTTTGTGCTACAGCGGATGATGCAGCAGGCACGCGCGGGTCAGCGTGGATGTGCGATGGCGTTTGGGCCTGGGCTGACGGCGGAGACGATGCGCTTCCATGCGATCTAGTGCAGAGATCGACTCTAGACGGCGAGCCTCTCCGCGTGAGATGCCCGAGCTGATGGATGGCAACTGTAGCTATGAGGATTTCCGTGACTGCCTGCATAGTTTGGAGCAAGTCAATAGCTGGCTGCTGGGCTACCGACCGACGTTAGCTTGGCTGGAGCGATTGTCTTGTGAACGGCTTGATCCGGTACACATCGTCGATGTGGGCAGTGGTGGTGGCGATTTCCTGCGGCAAATTGCCGGCTGGGCACGGAAGCGAGGCATTGCCGTGCAGCTAACGGGGATCGACTTGAATCCTTATGCGGCGCGTGCGGCAGAGGAGTCCACGCCGAACGAGTCTGGAATCGCGTGGGTGACTGGCGATGCTCTTGTGTACCGGCCAGAGAAACCGATCGATATCGTCGTGAGTTCGCTGATGGCACATCATCTGGAGGAGGATGAGATCATCGCGCTGCTGCGGTGGATGGAATCGACTGCGGAGGTAGGTTGGTTTATCAATGATTTGGAACGGTCGGAGTGGAGTTGTCGGATGTTTGGTTGTCTGGCAAAGGTGGTGCGATGGCACCGGTTTGTGCGACATGATGGTCCGGTATCCTTTCGGCGGGCCTTCTGGAAAGCGGATTGGGTACGGCTGTTGGCTGCGGCTGAGATCCCGCGAGAGGTTGTGACGGTGGAGCATTGGCGGCCTGGACGGTTGTGTGTGGGACGGTGGAAGTGAGGTTGTGTTGTTGGTTTGGATCGAGCTGGCCACGGCGTGGCTGACGTTCTGCTCAGCACCATCGTTTCGTAGCGTAAAACTATCCCTTTAAGAGGCAAATAATGCCAACTTCCATGCTGTCAGCTCCGAGTCCCACCCATTCCAGATTTAAGACGATTCTCTGGGTCTCCCTCGGTCTCACTGTGCTCTTCGTCTTCATTACTTCAGAAGTGCTCCTCATCACTGACTATCCGATGTACCACGCCTACCGTCTGCAGGTCATTGCCGACCG
>JBDTDX010000043.1:0-6826 GCA_039922815.1 Granulicella sp. | reverse complement strand
TGACGGTAGCAAGGAGCCCGGCGGCGTTGTGCCGAAGCCGCTGCAGACGCTGCACTCAGACCATTTCACGCCTGGAACCACGCCGCCCGCTGTTGATCTGACCCCGGGAGCCCCTGCCTCGGCAAACCCGCAGATGCAGGTCCCCACCCCGGCACCTCCGCAGCGAAAGCCCCGAACGGTACCCGCGCCCGATCAAACCCCCGCAAGCACCCCGGAGTCCCCGCAGTAACGCGAACCTATGTCCAATCGCAGCTATACGTCCCGACGAGAACTTGAAGAGCATAGCTTTCATCCGGCGGTGACGCTGCTGGTGCCGGTTGCGGCCATCCTGGTGCAGGTCCTGCTTCCTCAGGCTTTCCCAAGATTTTCAATTCTGGACTTGCCCCTGATCGTCACCATCTTTTTTGCAGTCTCCCGCCGCAGTCCAATCGCCGGAACCCTGACCGGCGCGGCCATCGGCCTTTTACAGGACTCGCTCACCAACCAGCCCATCGGGGTTAACGGCATGGCGAAGGCGCTTATCGGCTATATTGCGGCCAGCATCGGGGTGCAGGTGGACGTCGAAAACATCAGCACGCGCGTGCTGATGAACTTCGGATTCTCCTTGCTGCAGAGTTTTATCCTCTACCTCATCAACAGCCGTCTGTTGGGGCTCTCCGGCTATCACGTCCTCTGGCTGCACGAACTTATACGCGCTCTGCTCAATACCGCCGTCGCCATCCCGCTGTTTCTCATGCTGGATGCCACCAAACGTAATGACTAAGGACAGGAAGATCCGAAAAAGTCAGGCGAAGCTGCCGCATCGTTCCTCACGAACTCTCACGAATCCCGTCTACACTACTGATACCAATGTCTTCCTCGCCTAGTCCGGATTATCTGAACGACAAGCAGGAGAAGGTTGCGCCCGGCAAGCTCCACGCTGCGCAGTATATTGTCGTGCTTGTCCTCATCATTCTCTTCGCAGGACTTTGGCGGCTCCAGGTTCTGGGAGCCAGCGGCTATCGCGTTCTGGCCGAGGCCAACCGCATTCGCAAGGTACCGGTGCTCGCGCCGCGCGGCAGACTTTTCGATCGAGAAGGCCGCATCCTGGTCGATAACTATCCTTCAACCTCCTGCTTTTTGCTGCGGGAACAGGTGAAGGACCCCACTGTCGATCTGCCGTTGATTGCTGCCGGGCTGCATATTCCGCTGGAGCAAATTCAGGCGACCATCAAACGTTACGAGGGGGCTCCGGGCTATCAGCCGATTCCTCTCAAGCAGGACATTACGCCCGATGAGCAGGCCTTTATCGAGGCGCACCGCAATGAGCTTCCAGAGCTGGAAACGCTGGACGAACAGCGCCGTCTTTATCCCCGCGACGGCTTCGCTGCCCACCTGATCGGGTACGTCGGCGAGGTCTCTGAGCAGATGCTCGACGATCCCAAGTATGCGTTTTATGAACCCGGAGACGTGGTGGGCCGCTCCGGCGTCGAGCAGACCTATGACGCACTGCTGCGCGGCAAGGACGGTTCGCGGGACCTGATCGTCAACAGTCGCGGCAAGGAGGTTGGTCGCCTGGGGCAGGAACTGGCGATTCCTGGGCAGGATTTGAAGCTGACCATCGACCTGGATCTACAGATGGTGGCCGAGAAGGCGATGGAAGGCAAGATTGGCGCGCTGGTGGCGATGGACCCGCATACGGGCGAAATTCTGGCCATGGTGTCGCGGCCGACCTTCGATCCGAATGAATTTTCCACACGGTTGACACGCAATTATTGGAATTCGATCCTTACCAACCCGGATCATCCACTGCTGAATAAGGCGATTCAAGCGCAGCTTGCGCCGGGTTCTACGTTCAAAATCATTATGTCGCTTGCCGGGTTGGAGGAGAATAAGGCCCAGGATCTGAGGGTGGACTGCCAGGGTGGAGCTACCTTCTACGGCCACTTTTATGCCTGCGACCGTCATCATGGCGAGGTCGATATTCATAACGCGATCCCGCTTTCGTGCGACACGTTCTACTACACACTGGCCAACCGGCTGGGTATCGACACCATCGCTAAGTACGCGACAGAGTTGGGGTTAGGTCAACGGACAGGGATTGACCTGCCGGACGAAGTGGCCGGAACCATGCCCTCGACGCAGTGGAAATTGAAGACGCAGCACCAGCCCTGGTACGCAGGCGAGACGATCTCGGTGGGTATTGGGCAGGGGGCGGTGACGGTGACGCCGCTACAGCTGGCGCGGGCGCTGAGCGGGGTGGCTTCGGGTGGCGCTTTGCGGCGGCCTCATGTGGTGTTTGCTGACGAGGTGCCCCCGGAGCAGGCAGAGGCGGTGGCGGAGACGTTTTCCGGGAGCGGGGACAAGACGATTCCGATGAGAACGGAGAACTGGCAGCTCATCACGGAGGCCATGGCGCAGACCACGCTCACCGGGACAGCGGCGGCGGCACACCTGGAAGGTATTGATTTCATTGGGAAAACCGGCACCGCGCAGGTGATGAGCCACGCCGCACTGGCGCGTTCCGGCGGCGGTCACAGGACCGATCCGAACGCGTGGTTTGTCGGAATGGCACCGCGGCGGAACCCGGATATTGTGGTGGCGGTGCTCTGGGAGCATGGGAATTGGGGCAATAATTCGGCCAAATTGGCGGCCCAGGTGATCGATGCTTATGTAAACAAACAGCGAAAGCTGCATCATAACGTCCGGATCGCGGCTACGCCGGAGCCTGTGGCGAAGCCGGCCATACCCCCTGAGACGGCCAAAAACGACAAAAGTGTAGCTACAAATTTGTAGTGCTGTAGCTACAAAAATGTAGTGCTGTAGTGACAAATTTGTAGTGCTAAAACTACAAATTTGTACCTGCACCTCTCAACCGTAGAATAGAGCCAACCGATGTTTCGCCTCTCCTCTTTTCGTGACTTTGACTGGCCGCTGCTGGGCATGGTCCTGATGCTTTCTGTCATCAGCGTGCTCGAGATTAAATCGGCGACGCTGCATACCCGATTTCACGGCTTCGACCACAAGCAGATCGGCTTCCTGGTGATCGGGCTGGTGCTGATGTTTTTGATGTCGCTGATCGACTACCACCAACTGATCGACATTGCGCCGTATGCGTATGGGGTCGGGGTGGCTTCGCTGGTGATTGTCATGCTGTTCGGGACGCGGGTGCTGGGGGGCAAGCGCTGGATCAGCTTTCATGGGGCGCACTTTCAGCCTTCGGAGTGGATCAAGCTGGTGCTGATTGTGGTGATCGCGCGCTACTTCTGGGGGCTGGCGGGCAGGGACCTGACGTGGGGCGATATTGGGAAGTCCTTTGCGATCGTGTGCGTGCCGATGGCGTTTGTGTTGAAGCAGCCGGACCTGGGGACGGCGCTGACGTATCTGCCGATTTTGATCTGCGGGCTGTTTCTGGGGGGCATACGATTCAAGCAGGCGGCGATCATCCTGCTGGTAATTGGGGTGGTGGGCGGCGCGGCGTGGAAGACGGGCAAGGTGCTGAAGCCGTACCAGAAGGCGCGGCTGACGAGTTTCATGGACCCGGACAACGATCCGCGGGGGTCGGGCTACCAGATACGGCAGTCGCTGATCGCGGTGGGTTCGGGCGGGATCTGGGGCAAGGGAGCCAACAAGGGAACGCAGACGCAGGGGGATTTTCTGCCGATTCCTTACACGGACTTTATCTTCGCTGCGTTCTGCGAGGAGCATGGTTTTGTGGGGGCGATGGGGGTGCTGCTGCTGTACTTCTTGATCCTGATGCGGTTGATTCAGAACGCGCAGACGGCGGCTGATCTGCCGGGCAGTTTTCTCATCATGGGGGTGGTCGCCGTGATGGTGTTTCAGATTGCGGTGAACATTGGGATGGTGGTGGGGCTGATGCCGGTGACGGGGATTCCGCTGCCGCTGATGAGTTATGGCGGGTCTTCGATTTTGTTTTCGTTTCTGGCGCTGGGGATCGTGATGAATGTAAGGATGCGGCGGTTTGTGAACTAGGCTGCGGGGCGACGGCTACATTTGTATAGCGTTTCGCTTGGCTGCTTAGCGGATGAGTAAGGGGCCCTTTGCTACAGACAAGACGACTTATGAGGACTAATGAACGCTATCCATCCAAACTACCGAACGCTATCTGGGATGTAAGCAGCGTCTTCAGAACGCTGTCAACGATAAGATTGGTTTAGAACCCTCAACATCCCCGGGTACGTATTCGAGCTGATGGAAGCGCTCGGTGTTTATAGGATAGGCTTTGCACTCACATTCTGCTGAAAGCGCCCACAGATGAAAAAGGTAGCCCTCGCCAGCCTCGGAGTGATTGCTATCGCTTTCGGCTGGCTGTTTTTCGGAATGGATTATAGCGATCACATTGTGGTCGGCACCTATGTGATGGCTAGTGGCGGGCAGACATGCATTCTGACTCTCAAAGCTGATCACAGCTTCCATCAGGAGCGCACGCAGATGGGAGAAACGTTGGCTGCTGATGGAGCGTGGCGCAGAATCGGCGAGGGTGGCCTAGCTTTTTCGAAGCAATTCCTCATCATGCCAGGTCAAGAGCCGGGTCCAGATGGAACGTCTTCTGGACACATTCACAAAGCCTTGGGTCTATTCCCCTCTATAGTTCTCGCCCAGTATCACGTTCTTTGGTACGGGAGGACTGATCCTGGGAAAGGCACGGAGATTGTCGGATCGTATGCTGGCGATGAGCCAAACGTCTCAACGCAGCTGACGTTAGCCGCAGACCATACCTTCAGACAGTCTTGGTCTAGAGAGGGTTCGGCCAAAGAGGCTCAGGGAACTTGGGAGATCATCAAGAATGGAGATGTAAAGTTTTCAAGGGACTTTTTGAAAACATCCGGTGACCCGTTGGATGAATGGGAATCTGCTTCGGCGTGGAACCCGAAAGGATCGAATTTGCAGATTGTGGTCGCAGTAAATCCATCCTTTGCTGAGCCCGTTTTCCGCAAGAAGCTGTTCTGGTTCCGATAATCAGTGGGGTTGAATTTGGAGTGAGGCCTCACTTGGTCCGCGACATTACTCCTGATAAACGTTCTTGTCGTCATCAAGAGATAACGGGTGGTAAGCCGAATCTCAAGACATACGCGTAAATGCTTTTGGTGGGGGCAGGATTTTGGGCTGGATGTTAGTCACCCGACCAGTAGGGGCAAAAGATTTTGGTAAGGCGTCCTGCTGCTGATGCGCTGCCGCCATTCCGCACCCACGGTGTGAGATGCTCTGCCTGGCGGTTCCCGTGTCCGGTTTGGACAGAATGGATGGGGGATGGTAGAACTTCCCCTGTAAGCAAGTTCCGGCGACTGCTCAGGGTGGTGGCTGGAGAGTGTGCTTTCACGGGCCCCTTTCGCATAAGGAGGCTGTTGATGCTAAACACAATTACGAACTACGACGGTAGTATCACGACGCATCCGCAGATCGTTATCTTTCCGCAGGACGTGGAACAGATTCAGGCGGTGCTGCGGGATGTTTCGATTTATCCCGGGCCGGTGCGGGCCAAGGGGAGCTATCACTCGCTGACGCCGTGTGCCTCGACCGAGGGGACGATGCTGGACATGTCGCAGATGCGGGAGGTGATCTCCATCGACACGACGAACAATATTTTTACGGCGGAGGCGGGGCTGCAGATTATCGATGCGTCCAAGGCGCTGCGGCAACAGAATTTGCAGTTCATGACGAATATCGAGATTGGCAACATGACGCTGGGAGCGGCTTCGTGCTGCCATAGCAAGGATGCGCTGGACGGGATTGAGTTCGGGCAGATGAACTCGTATGTGACGGCGATCAAGTGGGTGACGCCGGCGGGGAATTTGGCGGAGGCGTCGGAGGCGGAGAGCCCGGAGTTGCTGCGGATGTTTCGAGGGAGCCATGGGCTGGCGGGGGTTGTTTACGAGGTTTCGTTTCGGGTGAAGCCGGTGGAGGCTATTCACTTCAGCTACGATCCGCATTCTGTGGACGATCTGACGGAGGAGTTTGTGGACAACCTGCTCGATACGTCGGAGGGGTTGATCTGCTGGACGGTGCAGCGCACGTGCATCTTTCAACAGCGCAAGCGTGTGAACGATCCGAATATTCTGAGTGGACTTGAGGCGGATGCGCGGCGTCGACTTTGGAACTACCAAGGGGCGCACTCGGGGCATTTGATTGATGAGTTGTTGAAGAGGCCGCTGCTTCGCCATGCGATCCAGAATCTTCATTTCGATGTGACGAATTTTCTGTATTCGATCCTGCATGTGACGGGGGGCATTACGCTGCTGGCGCCGGACAAGATTATCGACTACAGCAAGACGCCGGACTCGGCGAGGTATGCGTTTACGTTCTGGGCGTTTCCGCGGTCGCAGTGGCTGGCGACGCTTCGTGCTTATCTTGACTTTGCGGATCAGCACTTCAAGGCGACGGGCTTTCGTTGCAATATGCCGCTGGGGGCGTATCACATTCGTATGGATAAGCATTCGATTCTGTCGTACACGCACGATGAGGAGATCTTCTCGATCGACCCTATCCACGCGAGTACGGACGATGCGGCGTGGAGCTATTTTTTGCAGCAGTTCAATGACTTTGCGGCGCAGCGCAAGGGGATTCCGCTGCTGAACCAGAGCCCGTTTGTGACCCGGCAGCAGGTCGAGGGGGCTTATGGGCAGCGGTGGACGGAGTTCTCGCAATGGGTGCGCACGATGGACGCGACGGGGCGCATGTTGAATCCTTTCTTTGCGGGGTTGCTGGAGCCTTTGTGAACCTTTGGGATCGGTGTGCGTATCAGGGAGAATGCGTGGTTCTTTGAGGATGCGAGTTTTGGTTGCGGCGGGATGCGTCGCTATCGGTGCGATGGTGTATGCGACGGGGT
>JBDTDX010000042.1:0-3914 GCA_039922815.1 Granulicella sp. | reverse complement strand
GCCTGTCGCTGTCAATCGACCTATCGAGCCCCCAGGTTGTTGGCGGCCTCGCGACGTTCGATCCTCTCGATCCCCACGTGGCAGCATGGTGGCAGGGCAAGGTAGACGAGATTTATTCACTGATTCCGGATTTCGGCGGCTTTGTAGTAAAGGCAGACAGTGAAGGTCGCGCTGGCCCTTCGCATTATGGCCGCACACCAGCGGAGGCGGCAAATGTGCTGGCCCGCGCGCTGAAACCGCATGGTGGGATCGTTTTGTATCGGGGATTCGTCTATAACCATCATCTAGATTGGAAAGACCCCAAGGCCGATCGTGCGCGGGCGGGATATGACAACTTTCATGCACTCGATGGGACGTTCGAGCCCAATGTCGTCATCCAGATAAAGCACGGTCCTATCGACTTTCAGGTGCGGGAGCCGGTTTCCCCGCTGTTCGCCGCGCTGCAACATACGTCGCAGGCGATCGAACTGCAGATCACACAAGAATACACGGGGCAGCAAAGGCACATGGTATATCTGGTGCCGATGTGGAAGGCTGCGCTCGATACTGACATGCGCGCACAGGGACGGAGTACGCCAGTGCGAGAGATTGTTGAGGGCAAGAGCTTTCATCAGCCGTTGGGAGGATTCGTAGGCGTGGCGAATGTTGGTCTCGATGACAACTGGCTGCATCACCCGATGGCGCTCGCAAACCTTTACGGGTTTGGGCAGCTTGCTTGGAATCCGGAGTTGAGTTCTGAGCAAATCATTGATGAATGGACACGGCAGACGTTTGGAAATGATGCGGATGTGGTTCGTGTAGTCAATGCTCTACAGATGGAGTCGTGGCATGCTTACGAGGAATACACAGGCCCTCTCGGTCTTGGAACACTGACAGATATTCTTGGAGTTCACTACGGACCCGGAATCGAATCTGCTGAACGCAATGGATGGGGCCAGTGGATTCGCGCTGACCACGAGGGTATTGGTATGGATCGCACGGTTGAAACAGGAACAGGTTATATCGGACAGTATCCAACCGACCTTGCGGCTAAATATGAATCATTGAAGACTTGTCCGGATGATCTGCTGTTGTTCATGCATCATGTTCCATACACCTATGTCCTTCATTCAGGAAAGACACTCATCCAGTACGTCTACGATGCGCACTACGAAGGAGCGGAACTCGCCGCGTCTTATGCTCCTCGCTGGGAACAGTTACGTGGTCGAATCGACAAGGAGCGTTTTGTTCAAGTGGATGCGCTATTCGCGTATCAAGCTGGCCATGCGGATGTTTGGCGAGATGCTGTCGACCAATGGTTTCAGCATACCTCCGGCATTGATGACATGCGGCATCGTATTGGCCGCGACCCTTATCGTGTCGAGGCAGAGTCCATGGACGCGGATGGTTACGCGCCAGTTGTAGCGGATCCGTGGGAGACGGCTTCCGGCGGTCATGCCGTTGTCTGCAAACGGGCGGGGGGATGTACGCTCGGTACGCGTATCTCGGGTGCTGGCGGAGTCTATAGAGTAGCTGTCCAGTATTTTGATCTACGCACTGGTGTATCCCGCTACGAATTGCTCCTCAACGGAAAACCTCTCGCTCAATGGAAAGCCAATGCCATGCTTCCGCCGGCCGTGGTTGACAAGCGAATCGGTGGCCATACAAGTACCCGCTTCGTTTTGCCGGAAGTCACACTACACTCGGGCGATATGCTGCTCTTGCATGGAATACCTGACGGTGGCGAACCAGCACCGGTTGACTATCTCGAAATCACACCACTCACGGCTATCTCTTACTGGGAACAATAGAAAACTATGAAGATCTCCAATGCACGCGTTATCGTTTGTTCGCCGGATCGAAATTTTGTGACGCTCAAAATTGAGACCGACGAGGGTATCTATGGTCTTGGCGATGCGACACTCAATGGCCGTGAAATCGCGGTAGTCAGTTATCTGACGGAGCATGTGATTCCGTGTCTCATCGGGCGTAACCCTTCGCAGATCGAGGATGTCTGGCAATATCTCTATCGCGGCGCATACTGGCGACGGGGGCCGGTAACGATGGCGGCTATTGCTGCTGTCGATGTGGCGTTGTGGGATATCAAAGGTAAGGCCTTGAACACTCCTGTCTACAACCTGCTTGGCGGCAAAAGCCGCGATGGTGTGCTCGTGTACTGCCATGCCAATGGCGGAGACATTGCCGAAGCAATCGACTCCGTGCAGCAACATATGGGCATGGGCTACCTTGCGGTGCGTGCGCAAGCCGGTGTGCCGGGTGTTGCTTCGAGCTATGGCGTACCAAAGGGAGATAAGCCATATGAGCCCGCGGAGCGTGGATTGCCGAGCGAAAGCCTCTGGTCTACAGAGCGCTATCTCAACTTTGCGCCGAAGCTATTTGAGCAGCTTCGTGCGACGGTCGGCGAAGACGTTCATCTTCTGCATGATGTGCACCATCGCCTGACTCCGATTGAAGCAGCCCGGCTCGGCAAGGCTCTGGAGCCGTATCACCTTTTCTGGATGGAGGATCCCGCGCCTGCGGAGTTGCAGGAGAGCTTTGCCTTGATTCGCTCCCACACGACAACGCCGTTGGCGACGGGCGAGGTGTTCAACAGTGTTTGGGATGCAACCGAGTTGATTCGCCATCAGTGGATCGACTATTTGCGCATGCCGGTAGTGCATGGCGGTGGAATTACGCACTTGAAAAAGGCGGCAGACTTTGCAGCAATGTACAACGTGCGTACCGGCTTTCATGGGGCAACGGATATGTCCCCGGTGACGATGGCGGCAGCCTTGCACTTTGACCTTGCCATTCACAATTTTGGTATTCAGGAGCACATGCCGCACACAGCGCTTATTGATGAAGTTTTTCCACATGCCTACAGGTTCGACATAGGGTATATGTATCCCGGTGAAAAGCCGGGCCTGGGGGTGGATATTGATGAGGTCCTTGCTGCAAAATATCCTTATCAGCGTGCCTATCTTCCTGTGGCTAGGAAACTCGATGGCACGCTATCTGACTGGTGAGAAGGCAATTACAGATCAAGAACTTGTTGCGCCGTCATGCGAGTTGCATTTAGTGTCCAGTTCGCCGAGTCATTTCTAATCTTTGTTAGCTAGGCGCTGGTCATGAGTTGTCATTGCGCGGAAAGTCGGAAGTAGTCTTCCACGCAATGACTGGTGTTCTCTCCCGGCAGGGCTAAGCTCCAGCTTATTTTTTCAGCGGCCATTCAACCTGACCACCTTGATGGTAGGCAAGATTGCCGATATGCCCAGCCCGCGCTGCAGCAACTCCAGTCTCAACTGGAGCGTTCGGCTCTTTGCGACTCCGGATGCACTCAAAGAAGTTTTCCATGTGGGAGATAGTCCCATCCCGGAAGCTATGTTCTGAGAGAATCGGATTCTGGTCATTTTTAATTCCTTCGCGGTACAGGCCCATTCCGCTACGGTTTAATTTAAGAGTCGCCTCCGTGCCGCGAAATTCCAGACCTCCATCGTCAATGGACGAACTCATCATGCCTTCATAGACAACATCGAAACCTGGGTAGCGAAATCCTGCCTGAATCGTGTCGGGGCAGTCCCATTGCTTGAAAACGTACCTGTCTCCAAGCATCTGTGCCTTAACCGGTTCATCGGACTTCATGGCCCAGTGAACCACGTCGATCCAATGGGAGAACAGGTCAGTCATGGCCCCGCCTCCGAAGTTCCAGTACCAGCGCCAACGGCTATATTTTTCCAGACTGAAGGGTTGATCCGGAGCGGATCCGAGCCAGCGTTTCCAATCGAGTTGGCTCTCGTCCATCGGTTTGGGTACCCAGCTTACGCTATAGTTTTGCCACCAGTAGGTCCTGACCTGGGTGACGCGGCCGAGGCTGCCGCCTTGGATGAGATCAACCGCGTTGCGAAAGTGACTCCAACTGCGCTGCTGCATCCCAC
>JBDTDX010000041.1:0-3292 GCA_039922815.1 Granulicella sp. | reverse complement strand
ACTTCGTCAAGATCGACCTCCGCGTCGCCCAGATCATCGTCGCCGAGCGCATCCCCAAGGCCGACAAGCTCCTCCGCCTCGAGGTCGATCTCGGCTACGAAAAACGCCAGATCCTCTCCGGCATCGCGCAGTGGTACACGCCCGAAGAACTCATCGGCCGACGCATCGTCGTCATCGCTAACCTCGCCCCCCGCAAGATGCGTGGCCTCGAGTCCCACGGCATGCTCCTAGCCGCCTCCGAAGGCGAAGACGGCAGGCCAGTCCTCGCCACCTTCAGCGAAGACATAGCCCTCGGCTCACGCCTTAAATAATTCTTAGAATCTGTCCAGATACTCGATGGTCTTGTCCTGCCGGACGGGCCCCCTGCGCGGGGAGCGGCCATTCCATGGCTTTTTATCGCAAGGAATCTCATTTCCGACCAACGGGAGACCAACCGAAGGGATCACACGGCACGAAGTGCCCGCCCCACGCGAAGTGGGTCCGTCCGGCAGGACAGTATCTGGACAGGGTCTTAGACCGGCAGCGCCTTCTGAATCCCCACCGCGACGATGAAGTAGCTCGCCATCGTCGTCCCCACATTCTTCGTCCCATGCAGCAGGCCCGAAGCCGTAAAGATCACATCGCCCGCCCCCGCCGCCTGCGTAACGCCCTCGCTCAGAAACTCGAGCGATCCCTCACGCACCAGCGTAAACTCCGAGTTCGTATGCCGGTGCGGCGGATGCGCCCACTGCCCCGCAGGCAGCGTCGTCTCATGCACCTCGACAAACTCCCCCGTCGCCAGCGTTCCCGACATCACCTGCCGCCCGGTCCCGCCATTCGCATGCTGGCTCACCGGCAGCTTGTCATACCGAAACACCACCGACCGCGTCAGCTTGCCATCCGGCCCGGCCGCAGGACCAGCCTGTGCCTCCGCCATCACACTGCCCATCGCCGCAAAGGCCGAAAGGGCCACCATAAGTTCCCGCCGATTCATGTCGCTCATGGCCGCCATCCTACCCGATGCGCCGCCCCGCTGGCACCTACTTCTTCACATCCCCGCCAATCGCAATCACGCAGTACTGCGCCGGCCCGTCGCCCACATTGCGCAGCGAGTGCATCGTCCCCGGCGTCACCAGAATCACCCCGCCCTGTGTCACCCGATCTGCCTTGCCATCATGCTCAAACGCCACCGTCCCCGACACCACCACGATGAACTCCGTATGCGCAATCCGGTGCGCCGTACTCGACGCCCCCGCCACCTGCGTCGTCTCGTGCAGCGACACCGCCTCGCCCGTAGCCAGCGTCCCAGTTGTGATCTGGCGCATCTCCCCGCCAGTAGCCGTTTTCACCGCCGCAAGCTGGTCAAGGTTATAAACCCTAGCCTTCGACAGAACCGGACCAGTAGCCGCCGCCCCCTGCCCCCAGGCCGACAAACTCATCACCCCTGCAACCAACACAGGAAACACACCCCAACCAAAAATTTTCATGCGAGCATCCTACCCTGCGACCCACCACAACCGCCCGGGTGCCCCATCCTTCGCGCCTCTGCGAAGGGTGGGACCGCATCCACCTACCCCGAAACCGGCCGCACCGCCCGATCCCGCCCAATCGCAATCACGTAATAATTCGCCGCCACATCCCCCACGCACTTCACCCCATGCAGCACATTCGACCCCACAAAAAACACGCCACCCGGCCCCGCGCGCTCCAGCCTGCCATCGTTGTTGAACTCCAGCAGCCCATCCCGCACCAGCATCAACTCCGAGTGCCGATGACGATGCGGAGCATGCGGCGTCTGCCCCGGAGGAAGCGTCGTCTCATGCACCTCGAGCGCCTCCCCCGTCGCCAACGTCCCGTCGAGCACGGACTGGTCCTTCTGCCCATGGTCACGCGGCACCACCGGCAGATCGTTGAACCGATACACCTTCGACTGCGCCAGCACCGTTTCGCTCTCGGCCTGCGCCGCCCCACCCAGCGCGGCAACCGCCGCCATCGCCACCATCATCTCCCGCCGATTCAGAGTTTGCATTCCAGCCTCCCGCGCCGCATTACTTGCCCGGCGACGTCACCTTGACCACATAGTAGATCAGCGGCTTTGCCCCACGCACCAGCATCTGGTGCGGCACTCCAGGCACAATGTGAACGGCATCGCCCTTGTGCAGCGGATGCGCTGTTCCACCCTCCACCTTGGTCCCGCGCGTCTCCCCCGGCGCAGTCTCTTTCCCGCCAATTACCTTACCGCCGCTCATCAAAACAGCTTCACCGTCTTCGATGATCAGCCAGTCGCTCACATTCGCATGAACCTCAGCCCCGCCATCCTTCACCCGCGCAATCAGCATCGTCAGGTGGTTCGGATACGTCTCGAGCGTCGCTACGGCAAGACCGTCCGGGCTCGCCTTCGCCTTCGCGATCAACGTCTTCGCCTGCGCCATGAGGGACGCCGCAGTCTGCACATCCACAGGGTTCTCTTGCGCCTTTATACCCTGGGCAGAGGAACCCACCATCAACGCTACTGCCGCAAATCCAAGAATCATCGATCGCATAATACTCTCCAGAAAATTCAGATCCGCACCGGTCCGGCACGAGATTGCCCAACCATCGTACCCTGAACAAGCCATGTATCTCACCGACTCGCACTGCCACCTCGACGACTACGAAGATCTCCCCGACATCCTCACCCGCGCTAGCGCCGCCAACGTCCGCACCCTGCTCGCCATCGGCATCGGCGACGGCCCCGACACCATGCACCGCGCCTTGGACATCGCTCACACAAACACCTGCGAAGATCTCAGCATCTACGCCAGCGCCGGCATCCACCCACAAGAGGCCGCCAACGCCACCCCCGAGGCCCTCGCCAAACTCGCCGCCCTCGCCGAAAACCCCCTCTGTATCGCCATCGGCGAGATCGGCCTCGACTACTACCACGCCGACAACCCCGACATCCCCACCCAGCACGCCGCCTTCATCGCGCAGATGTCGATCGCCGCCGCCGCCCGCAAACCCATCCTCATCCACTGCCGCACGTCTGAACTCGCCAAGCCCGACGCCAAAGATAAATTCGGCCCCGCCCACGCCTGGGAAGACCTCCTTACCCTCCTAGCCGAGCACTGGCCCACAAGCAACGGAGGCATCATGCACTGCTTCTCAGGCACCCCCGCGCAGGCCCAGCGCTCGCTCGCCGCCAACTTCCATCTCTCCTTCGCCGGCAACCTCACCTACCCCCGCTCCACCGATATCCGCGAAGCCGCCACCCACGCCCCCACCGACCGCATCCTCGTCGAAACCGACGCCCCTTTCCTCGCCCCCATCCCCC